>CAINDZ010000416.1 GCA_903847545.1 uncultured bacterium
CCTTCACCAGCGGCGCGCCGGCGGCGCGGCGCCCGCCCAGCACGGCCACGGTGTCGCCCGGGTCGCGGCTCTTCAGCAACGCGTGGCCGATCAGGAAGGCGTCGGCGCCGGCGCGCTCGAGGCGCTCGACGTCGGCGACGGTGTAGAGCCCGCTCTCGGCGACACGGATGACGCCGCCGGGCAGCCGCGGCAGCAGGCGCTCGCCGCGGCCCAGGTCGGTGCGCAGCGCCGCCAGGTCGCGGTTGTTCACGCCGACCAGGTCGGCGCCGGCGGCCAGGGCCAGGTCGACGTCGCGCTCGTCGTGGCACTCGACCAGCACGGCCAGCCCCCGCCCGCGCGCGTGCGCCAGCAGCGAGGCCAGCCCGTGCGCGTCCAGCCAGCGCGCGATCAGCAGCACCGCGTCGGCGCCGGCCACCCATGCGGCGTCGACCTGCACGGGATCCAGCACGAAATCCTTGGCGATGACCGGCAGCCCCGCCGAGCGCGCCGCGTCCAGGTCCTCGAGCCCGGTGCCGAAGTGCGCGCGGTCGGTCACCAGCGACAGCGCCGCGGCACCGCCGCGCAGGTAGGCGCGCGCCATGCGGTCGACCGGGGCCGCCAGCGCGAAGCCGGGGTGGCTGGGCGCCTTGCCCTTGATCTCGGCGATCAGGCGCCGGCCGCCGCGCAGCGCCCCGCGGAAGTCGCGCAGGGGTCGCTCGGGCGAGCGCCGCGGCGGCGTCGCCGCGAACCTGGCCCGCAACTGCTCGATCTCGGCCAGCTTCAGCGGCCGCACGTCGTCCAGGAAGCTCATGTGCCCTCCCGCTGGCCGCTCGTCGCGCGGGCCAACTGGCTCAGGAGTCGAAGGCCCGCGCCGCTGCGCAGCGCCTGCCGCGCCAGCGTGACGCCGGTCCGGAAGTCGGGGGCGCGCCCGGCCAGCACGGCCACGAAGCCCGCGTTCAGCGCGACCGTGTCGGCGGCGGGCCCGGGCTCGCCGGCCAGCACGCCGGTGATGATCGCCGCGTTCTCGGCCGGCGTGCCGCCCGCCAGGGCGGCGGCGTCGCAGCGGTCCACGCCCGCCTCGGCCGGGTCGAAGGTGAAGGTCCGCACGGAGCCGCGCCGCAGCTCGGCCACGCGCGTGGGGCCCAGGGGCGAGACCTCGTCCAGACCGCCGGCACCGTGTACCACGAACGCGCGGCGCGAGCCCAGCGCGCCCAGCACGCGCGCCAGGGGCTCGCACAGGTCGGGGTCGAAGACGCCCAGCAGCTGCAACTCGGCCCCGGCGGGGTTGGTCAGCGGGCCGAGCACGTTGAACACCGTGCGCACGCCCAGCTCGCGGCGCACCGGCCCCGCGTGCCGCATCGCCGGGTGCAGCGCCGGCGCGAACAGGAACGACAGCCCGACCTCGTCGAGCACCTCGCCGGCGCGCGCGGCGCTGATGCCCAGGTTCACGCCCAGGGCCTCCAGCACGTCGGCGCTGCCGCTGCGCGACGATACGGCACGGTTGCCGTGCTTGGCCACCGGTATGCCCATGCCTGCGGCCGCCAATGCCGTCGCCGTCGAGATGTTGAACGTCCCGCTCGCGTCGCCGCCGGTGCCGCAGGTGTCGACCAGGCCCTCGCGCCGGCAGTGCACGCGCAGCGCGCCCTGCCGCATGGCCTCGGCGAAGCCGGTGATCTCGTCGACCGTCTCGCCGCGCGCGCGCAGCGCCGCCAGCAGGCCGCCCAGGCGCGCCGGGGGCACGCGGCCCTCCATGACGGCGGTCATCAGCGCGCGCGCCCGCTCGCGGCCCAGGCAGCGCCCCTCGATGGCCATCTCGAGCGCCTCGAGCGACAGGTCGGTCGCGGGCTCAGGTGCGGTCGCCATGGCGTCCCCCGGCGGCGCGCACGGCGCCCAGGAAGTTGGCCAGCAGCAGCCGGCCCTCGGTGGTCAGGATCGACTCGGGATGGAACTGCACGCCCTCGACCTGGTGGGTCACGTGGCGCACGCCCATGATCTCGCCGTCCGACGTATAGCTGGTCACCACCAGCGACGGGGGCAGGTCGGCCTCGGAGGCGATCAGCGAGTGGTAGCGCGTCGCCTCGAACGGGTTCGACAGTCCCGCGTAGATGCCCGCGCCGTCGTGGTACATGCGGCTGGTCTTGCCGTGCACGGGCTTCGCGGCGCGGATGACGCGCCCGCCCGCCGCCTCGACGATGCACTGGTGCCCCAGGCACACGCCCAGGATGGGCACGCGCCCGGTGAAGGCCGCGATCATCGCCAGGCTCACGCCGGCGTCGCGCGGCCCGCCCGGGCCCGGCGAGATGACCAGGCCGGCGGGGGCCAGCGCCAGCGCCTCGTCGACGGTGATGGCGTCGTTGCGCCGCACCGTCACCTCGACGCCCTGGCTGCCGATGGCCTGCACCAGGTTCCACGTGAACGAGTCGTAGTTGTCGATCAGGAGGATCATCTCAGCGTCCCTCCCCGGCCAGCTTCACGGCGCGGGCCAGCGCGCTCATCTTGTCGATGGTTTCCTGGTACTCGCGGCCCGGGTCCGAGTCGGCGACGATGCCCGCGCCCGCCTGCACGACGAACCGGTCGCCCTGCCGCAGCAGCGTGCGGATGGCGATGCACATGTCCATGTCTCCCGCCTGCCCGAAGTAGCCGACGGCGCCGGCGTAGAAGCCGCGGCGGCGCCCCTCGAGGTCGCTGATGATCTGCATCGCGCGGATCTTCGGCGCGCCCGACACCGTGCCCGCCGGGAACGTCGCCCGCAGCGCGTCGAACATGTCCAGCCCCGGCAGCATCTCGCCCGACACGCGCGACACCAGGTGCATCACGTGGCTGTAGCGCTCGACCGTCATGAAGTCGTCGACCTGCACCGAGCCCAGCCGGCAGACGCGGCCCAGGTCGTTGCGGCCGAGGTCCACCAGCATGACGTGCTCGGCGCGCTCCTTGGGGTCGGCCAGCAGGTCCGCCGCCAGCGCGTTGTCGGCGGCCGGCGTGTCGCCGCGCGGCCGCGTGCCGGCGATGGGGTTCACCTGCAGCCGGCCCTCGTGCAGCCGCACCAGCATCTCGGGCGACGACCCGATCAGCTGGTGGTCGCCGAAGTCCAGGTAGAACAGGTACGGGCTGGGATTGAGGATGCGCAGCGCCCGGTAGGTCGCGAACGGGGGCACCGTCGACGTGCCTTCCAGGCGCTGGCTGAGCACGACCTGGAACGCGTCACCGGCCAGGATGTGCTCCTGGGCCCGGCTCACGCGCGCCATGAACTCCTCGCGATCGACCTCGGCGCGCAGCCCGGCGGCAGGATCTTCCCGCTCGAAGCCGTCGCCGCGCTCGCCGCCGTCGCGGCTGTCGAGGGCCGGGCCCTGCTGCCGCGCCGACGCGGGCAGAGGCGCGGCCAGCAGCGCCATCAGCTCGTCGAGCCGCGCGAGCGCGCGCTCCCGATCGGCGGCGTCCGGCCCCTCGGGCACCGACACGATCTCGATCTCGCTGCGCGCGTGGTCGAACACGACCATTGTGCGCGGCACCAGGAAGTGGAAGCCCGGCAGGTCCTCGCCACCGTCGGCGGGCAGCGGGATGTCGTCGAAGAAGCGCACCAGGTCGTAGCCCAGGTAGCCCACCGCGCCGCCCAGCGGCGGGGGCAGGGGGCGGTCGCCGCCCGCAGCCAGGGGCGCGCGCGCCATCTCGGCCCTGACGGCGGCCAGCGGGTCGGCCGGGTCGACGGGGCCGGTCTCGCCGGTCTGGGCGCCCGCGCGCCGCCGCGTCACCGTCACGTTGTCGCCGCGCAGGACCAGTTCGGCGCCCGCGTCCAGGCCGATGAACGAGTAGCGCCCCTGCTGCAGCCCGCGTTCGACGCTCTCGAGCAGGAAGGCGGCGCCGCGCCCTTCCAGCTTCAGGAACACCGAGACCGGGGTCTCGAGGTCGGCGGGGATCACCGCGCGCACGGGCGCCAGCGGCGCGGCGTGGGGGGCGGGTTCGTGGTCGGTCATGTCGGCTCCTGCGTCATTCGTCCGTGCGTGTCGTGGGCCGCTGTCGTCCCAAACGAAGAGCCCGTCACCCAGGGGATGACGGGCTCGGATGCGGTCTGCTGGTTCGCGGTCAGGTCAGCTTCTGCACCTGCCGCGCTCACCGGCGCCGGCTCCCGGGCCCG
>CAINDZ010000417.1 GCA_903847545.1 uncultured bacterium
CGTTCAGCAGCACGGTCAGGTCGCTCGGCGCCACCTTGCGGGCCAGCCCGAGCACGTCGAGCATGCGCGCGTTCTGCGTGATGATGTTGCCGAAGCTCTCCGGGGACTCGAGGCGGCCGCCCTCGCCATCGACCGGCCGGCGGGATTTCTCGTCCAGGAACAGGGCCAGGAACCCGAGGTAGGTGGCCAGGAAATCGAGCGCGGCCCGGTCGAACGCCGACGTCGCGGCGCCTTGTCCCGACTTGCCGACGAACAGGACTCCGAGGCGGCGGTCGTGCAGGGCCACGGGCATGAACAGGCAACTGTCGGCGACGGCCAACAGCGCCGGGACGTCAGAGACGATGCGGTCACGCGGACCGAGTCGCGTGTGGAGCGAGATGCCGACCGCGGCTGCGGCGCCCGCGGGAGCCTCGATCCAGCGAGACAGCTGGCCGGCCAGGTTCTCGGTCAGCCCTCGCCTGGTCACGACCCGCAACTGCGCCCCTTGCGCCGGGTCGGCCAGCGCGATGAACCCGGTGTCGGCACCGACGCGATCCATGGCCGCCGTCAGGACGACGTCGAGGTTGCGCGGCACGGCGCCGTGATCGGCGGCGAACAGGCCGGGCAGCGTCGAGATGGCCTCGAACTGCGCCTCGGACGCGCCCACGCCCGTCAGGATGCCGCGTTCGACCTGCTCCCGCAGCCGCACGACGAGCGCCGACCATCTGGCATCCTCGAGCCCGGCGGCGAACCGCTCGAGGTCGAACACCGTGAGCAGCGCGTCATCGAATTGTCCGAGGCGGACCTGCACCGTCGCCAACCGCTCGAGGATTTCGCAGAGCATGGCGTCGCCAACGCCCGCCGCCACATGATCCTGTGCTTCGGCCAGGAGCCGGCGCAGCCCCTGCAACTGGACATTGTCGGCCGATGAGAGTCGCGCATCACACCAGGTCACGAGCGCGCGGCACCACAAGTGCGGAAGCTGGTACTCGCGGAACGTGTCGACGGCGAGGCGGAAATGATCGTCGGCCGCGGCGCCGTCACCCTGCGCAGCGCGGGCGGCGCCCAGCGTGACATGGCAGAAGCCGATCTCGTAGACCTCGCCGCATTTCCCGCAGACGGCCAACGACGACAAGCTGGCGGCGACGGCGTCGTCCAGGCGGCCGAGGGCCAGCGAGGCCTCGCCCACGCGGCGCTGGAGCTCGCCTTCCAGGTCGTTGCCGGCGGCGATGGTGCGCGACTTCTCGAGGCCCGCGCGGTAGTTGAAGAGCGCGGTCTCCGCCTCGCCGCGGCCCAGCAGGACGTCCCCCAGGTACTCGTCGGCAATCGTCGCCTCGCGAAGGAACGCATGCTGTTCGGCGAGCCCCTGGCCCTCGACGAGCAACTCCTCGGCGCGCGCCAGGCGACCGCAGAGCGTCTCCAGGCGGCCGAGTGCCAAGCTGAGCCGGCACTGCTGCGCGCGGTCACCCAGACTGACGGCCAGACGGTACCCCTTCTCGAGGACAGCGCGCGACTCGCCCAGGCGATCGGTCTTCTGCAGGACGATTCCCTGGTTCAGGAAGAGCATCGGCATGAGGTGGCTGGCACCGATGCGCTGGGAAAGCTCGAGGGCCTTCTCGAGGCGGCCGAGCGCCCGCGACCAGCGGCAGCGCACGTTGTCCAACAGCGCCAGGTTATTCAGCAGGTTCGCCACGCCGAGGTCATGGCCGATGCGTCGGAACGTGGCGAGGCCGTCGTTGAACAGCTCGTCGGCCTTCTCGAGACGCCCGAGGCGCAGGTGGCAGATGCCCATGACGACCTGCACGCGGGCGACATCCGCATGCTCGTCCGTCATCGCGAGCACCGCGAAGGCCCGCTTGGCCAGGTTGAGCGCATCGTTGAGGCGGCCCCGCTCGCGCAGGATGATGGCGCGCCGGATCTGGAAGGAGGCGGTCAGCGTGCCGGCCTCGTCCCGGTCGGCCAGCGCCGTCGTGCGGGCCAGCAGGTCGTCCGCGCGATCCAGCAGCGCGTCGGCCTCGCCGAGCTGGCCAACAAGGAGTTGGGCGTCAATCGACTTGCGGAGCAGCGGGATGGCCCGGTCGCGCGGGAGCTTTTCCAGCACCTGGGGATCGGTCAGCTGCCCGAAATAGTCGAGGGCCGTGGCGTGCGCGGAAGCGTGGAAGTGCAGGTCGCCGATTTCCTCGAGGCGCGCCCAGTCGGACGCCTCCACGGGCCGCGACCAGCGCGCACCTGAGGAGGCCTCCCGACCAGCGGGCTCGTGGAAATTATCCTTCATCAACCGCATCCCTCGGCGAGGAAGTGGATTCGGTTTCGTCCCAGGGTCTTCAGTTTTCGTGCGCCAGGCGGGCGCCCTTGCGGGC
>CAINDZ010000418.1 GCA_903847545.1 uncultured bacterium
GCCGAGACGCCGTCGGCCAGGTCGCGCATGCGCTGCCACTGCCGCTCGGCCTGCCGCACCGCGACCTCGGCCTGTCGCAGGTCCTCCTGCGCGGCGCGCAGGTCCAGCTCGCGCACCTGCTGCAGCCGCGCCGCCGCCCGGTCCACCCCCGCGGCCGCCTCATCGGACACCAGCTCGGCAAGGAGCTGCCCCGCCGTGACGCTGTCGCCCTGATCGACCAGCAGGCGCGCCAGCACGCCGCCCGCCTGCACCCCCAGCTGCACGCGCACCGGCACGTTGACCCGCCCGTTGGCCACGACCTTCTGCACCAGGAGTCGCTGCTCGGCGCGCACCACCGTAACGCGCTGTCCCGCCAACCCCTTGGCGGCAAGGGCCACCGCCGCCAGGATGCCGATGCCGACCAGGATCGCCGTGCGCATCCGCCTGCCTCCACCACCGCCCAACGCCATCAGGGGGTCCTTTCTGAGCTCCGGTTCCGGTTGTTCCCGCGCAATGTAGACCTCAATCCGGGGACTGTCACCCGGGGGAAAAACTGCCCCCGCGCCGGCCGGGCCGCCGCCCGTCTCTCCCCGGACGGCAGAGGGCCGACCGCCTGAAATTGCAAAGAAAGATTGCACGGCGTCCGAACAAAGTTGATAATCCAGCAACAACAACCTGCCCTCGCCCCACGCGGCAGGTTGCCGCGAGGCCGGTCGGGCATCCGCACGTCCGCGGACCGCCGCCAGGCCCCGCTCCTCGCCCGTTCTTCCAGAAGGAGACCGGCCATGAAGATGCGAATGTCGCTGACCTGCGGCGCCGTCGTCGCCCTGCTTTGCCTGACCGCCACCGCCGGGTTCGCCACCAACGTGCTGACGAACCCCGGCTTCGAGACCGGCGACCTGACCGGCTGGCAGGTGTTCGGCCTCGGCGCGAACTCCTCCGTGACGGTCGTGGCCGACAACGGCCCGTCCCAAGGCGGGACCCACTGCGTGTACATGGACAACCACGCCGAGGCGCTCGGCCTGACGATGAAGCAGACCACGGCCCCCGGCACCGGGGCGCCCGGCCTGGTCTACTGGTCGTTCGACCTGAAGGCGGGACCGGCGGCGGTGGGCGGCGTCTTCTTCGTGCAGGTCTTCGCCGAGCAGACGAGCGGCGGCATCGTCGCCACCTCCGGCCTCCTGGGCAACTACGCGACCGCCGGCTGGAACAACTACTCCGGGTCGTTCATGGCCCCGGCCACCACGGGCTTCATGACGATCCAGTTCATGTGCAACACGGGCGCGGCCACCGGCAGCATCTCGAAGATGTACGTGGACAACGTCGCCGTCTCGCAGCAGCCCATCGTTCCCGATGAGCCGACCAGCTGGGGCGCCGTCAAGGGGCTCTTCCGCTAGGACGCCGTTCGAACGTCAGGCGGGCCGCTTCCCTGCGGGGAGGCGGCCCGTTCGTTTTCCCGGCCGGCGGCCGCCGGTCGGTTGACACGGGGGCGCGGTTGCGGTGTTGTTGTGCGCGGACCCGAAGGGACGGTTCGCGATCCGTTCACGCCAACCCGGGAGCATCCCCATGGCCAGCGTCACGCGCGGCAGCGGCCTGCAGACGATCTTCTCCTTCTTTCTGGGCCTGATGCTGACCGCCTTCCTGGGCGTGGGCGTCTACACGTTCCACCCGCCCGCGAAGGAGCCCGACCTGCGGGTCCAGGAACTGGACCGACGCGAGCAGGCGCTCCGCAACCGCAGCCCGCAGGACGAGCTGTCGGCCGCCGACCGCGAGGAGGTGCAGCGGATCACCGACGAGCGCAACCGGCTGTACGACGAGGGCCGCATCAGGCGCGAGGCCTGGGGCCGCAGCACCAGCATGATCCTGGTCGCGCTGGCCACCCTGGCGATGGCTGTGTCGCTGGTGCGCGCCGACCAGTTGCCCGTGCTCAGCAACGGCCTGCTGCTGGGCGGCGTCTTCACGATGCTCTACGGCGTGGGCTGGATTATCGCGACCGACAGCTCGGTGGCGCGGTTCGTGGTGCTGGCCATCGCGCTGGCCGTCACCGTGGGGCTGGGCTACGTGCGGTTCGTGCGGCGGCGGCCGGGCATTGCCGTGGCGGATGTCGCGGCGCCGGCGACCGGCGACCTGGCGCGGATCGAGCAGCGCCTGCGGGATGTCGAAAGCCGGCTGGACCGGGCGGCCGGGGCGCTGGGAGCGGGCGGCGAGCGCTAGGCTGCGCCGGGACGCGCCTCCGCGTCGGCCCGCGCTTCCGCATCGACCCGCAACTTGCGCCGGCGCAACACCGGCGGGCGCACGAACAAGGGCCCCGGCGCAACGGCCGGGGCCCTGTCGTCATCCCGCGGGTCGCGAATCCCCCGCCCCTACTTCCCCTGGTAGTCCGCACTCATGCGCGGCTTGCTCTTGTCGGGGTAGGCCGGCGCGCCGGGGATGGCCCACTTCGCGCCGTTGGTCGCCAGCTCCTTCGCCAGGTACTCGATGGCGTAGTCCAACTGCGCGTCCTTCCCGTCGACGACGTCCTTGGGCATGTTCATCACGACGATGTCCGGATCGACGCCCCAGCCCTCGATGGGCCAGGTGCCGTCCAGGCCGTAGAGGCCGAACTGCGGCGGGGTGATACCGCCGCCGTCGACCAGGTCCTCGTGCGGCTCGATGCCGATGGAGCCGCCCCACGTGCGCATGCCGATGACCGTGGCCAGCTTCAGGCGCTTGATGGCCTCGGCGAAGAACTCGCCGTTGCTGCCGGTGTCCTCGTTGATCAGGACGACCAGCGGGCCGTGGAACACGCGCTCGGGGTTGCGGCCGGCCTTGCCCTCGCGCGGCAGGGTCATGGACCACAGCACGCGCTCGAGGCGGTCGATGATCATGTCGCCGGTGAAGCCGCCGCCGTTGTAGCGCTCGTCGATGATCATCGCCGGCTTCTCGGTCTGCGCGTAGTAGCTGCGGCCGAACTCGACCAGGCCTTCCTCGCCCATGTTGGGCAGGTGCAGGTAGGCGATGCGGCCGTCCGACTTCTTCGTCACATAATCGAGGTTCGCGTCCACCCAGGCGCGGTAGCGCAGGTCGCCCTCGCTGCGCAGCGTCTTCAGGCGCACCGTGCGCGTGGCCTTGCCCGCGGCGTCGCTCGCCACGGTCAGCGTCACGTACTGGCCCGCCTTGTCCACCAGGTGGGCGTACACGTTGTCCGGGTACTTCACCTGGACGCCGTCGATCGCCACCAGGTAGTCGCCGTCCTTCACGTCGACGCCCGGCTCGCGCAGGGGCGACACGTACTTCGGGTCCCACGCCACGCCGGGCACGATGCCCGCGAAGCGGTAGTACGGCTCCTCGCCGTCGCGCTTGAAGGTGCAGCCGAGCAGGCCGGTGCGGATGGGCGCCGGGCCGGGCTCGAAGTCGCCGCCCTGCACGTAGGTGTGGCCCAGGTTCAGCTCGCTGATCATCTCGCCCAGCAGGTAGCTGAGGTCGCCGCGCGAGCCGCAACCGGCCACGAACGGCGCGTACTTGTCGTGCATGGCCTGCCAGTCGGTGCCCTGCATGTTCTTGTCGTAGAAGAAATTCCGCTGGATGCGCCAGGTCTCGTCGAACATCTGGCGGTACTCGGCCAGGTGGTCCACGCGCAGCTTGACGCCGTTGGTGGCCAGCTTGCCGTCGCTCGTCTTGGCGGGCTTGCCGCAGTCGACGATGCCGTACTTCGTGCCGGCGCGGTAGATGAGCTTCTTGCCGTCGGCGCTCTGGTGGTAGTTGGCGATGCCGCTCATCAGGTCGGTGAGATCCTTGTCGGCCAGGTCGTACTTGACCAGGTCCAGGTCGCCGCCGGTGCGGTCATCGACGTTCTGGTACTTCAGGAACTCCGGGTCGTTCTTGCGCAGCATCAGGAAGCCGCCGGCGCACGCCTCAAGGCGGAACCAGTTCGCGGCGTCGACGCCCTCGCAGGCCAGGATGCGGTCGCCCAGCCCGGCCAGGTCGATGTTCACCGGCGCCACCGCCGGCGCGGCCGCGGCCTTGCCGGCCGGCTTCTTCGCCGGCACGTCCTTGGCGCCGTCGGTCGTCGCGCCCAGCACGGTCACGGGCACCTCGGTGTCGCCCTTGTAGAACGGCGAGCGACCGCCCGCCTGCAGCAGCGCCACGTAGGGGCGCGCCACCGACAGGAAGATGTGTTGCTGGTCGATGCGGCACATGATCGGGTTGAACGTGCGGTTGGACAGGAAGTACAGGTACTTGCCGTCGCGCGAGAAGCTCGGCGACCAGCTGTTGTACATGTTGTCGGTCACCATGGTGCTGGCGCCCGTCTTCGTGTCGTGCAGCCAGATCTCCTCGTTCATGTTGCCGGTCTGCTTCGAGTAGGCGATCCAGCGGCTGTCGGGCGACCACACGTAGTCCATGATGCCCCAGCGCTCCCAGGCATCGTCGTACTCGCCCTGGGCGACGACCGACGCCTTGCCGGTGGCGACGTCGACCAGGTTCAGGCGCAGGAACTTGTCCGCGAAGATGAGCGTCTTGCCGTCGGGCGACCACACCGGCTGCACGGTGAACCCGTAGTTGCCGGTGGTCAGCTGCTTCCAGGCGCCGCCCTTCGCGGGCATCACGTACAGCTGCTCCTCGCCCGTGCGGTCGCTGACGAACGCGATGCGCCCGCCGTCGGGGCTCCACGTGCCGTACTTCTCGCGCGAGCCGCTGGTCTGCGTCAGGTTCAGCGCGTCGCCGTCCTTGGCCGGCAGGCTCAGCAGCTCGCCGCGCGACTCGAGCACGGCGCGCTCGCCGCCGGGCGACAGGCCGAAGGCGCCGCTGGCGGGCGCGTCGTCCATGAACTCCTCGCGCACGTGGCGGCGGTCCGAATGCACGGAGACGGGCACCTCGCGCACCTGGCCGGTGGCGCAGTCCAGCACGCTCAGGCCCCGGCCGTACTGGAAGACGACCTTCTCCTCGCCGTACGACGGCCACTTCACGTCGTAGTCCTTGAAGAACGTCAGGCGCTTCGTCTGCTTCGTCGTCGTGTCGTAACCGTACACGTTCAGCGTGCCGTCCTCGCGGTCGCTGGTGAAATAGATGGCGCCCGGGCCCCACATCGGGAAGCTGTCGGTGCCGGTCCAGTCGGTGATCTTCGTGATGCCGCCGCCCTTGAGGTCCTTGACCCAGATGTCCTGGGCCATGCCGCCCTCGTAGCGCTTCCAGGTCGCGGTCTGGCGGTTGATGCGGTTGTAGGCCAGGCCGCTGTGGTCGGGCGCCACCGAGGCGAGCGAGCCGCGGTCGACCGGCAGGCGCATCTCCATGCCGCCGTTCAGGAACACCTTGAAGAGCTGCCCGCGGTTCGGGTACTCGCGGTTGCTGGAGATGACGACGCCGCTGCCGTCGGGGCACCAGTCGAGCATCGTGTCGGCCGCCGGGTGCCAGGTCAGGCGACGGGGCTCGCCGCCCATGACATCCATCACGTAGATGTCGTTGCCGCCGTCGTACTCGCCGGTGAAGGCGATGAGCTTGCCGTCGGGGCTGATCTTCGCCATCACCTCGTTGCCCGGGTGCGTGGTCAGGCGACGGGCCTCGCCGCCCTGCTCGGGCACGAGCCAGAGGTCGCCCTCGTAGGTGAACACGATGTTGCCGCCGCCGATGTCGGCGTAGCGGAGCAGGTACCCCGGCTGGTCGGGGGCGGCGGCGTTGGCGGCCGCGACACCGAGCAGCAGGGACGTCAGAAGTACGAGCAACAGGCTGAGGCGCTTCACAGGGGAACCTCCTGGCGGTGTTGGCGGGCGGGGCCGCGGCGCATGGTGTGCAAAGAGCATATATGCGCCCGGCAGGGAAGAATGTTGCACGGTCGTCGGGGGTGGGGCAAGGTTCTCGCGGTCGTGATATCCGGGCGATGCAGCGGGCCCGGCGGGGTCTGTGATAGCGAGGTCTCGAACGTGGCAGCAAAGCGCAAAATTGATGATGTGAGGGTAGCTGAGGCCAGCCAGGGCCTCTACGCCGACCCCTCCATCTACGACATCCTCTACACCCCCGGCACGGCGGCCGAGATCGATGCGCTCGAGCGGATCGAACGGGCGCTGGCCACCGGGCGCCTGCGCGAGGACCGCCTGTGGTTCGAGCCCGCCTGCGGCACCGGGCGCTGCCTGCGGGTCGCGGCGAAGCGGGGCCGCCGCGTGGCCGGGTTCGACCGCGAGGAGCCCATGCTGGCGTACGCGCGGAAGCGGTTGCCGACTTGCGCCGGCGCAAGTGCGCGGCGCCTTTTCCAGGCCGACCTGGCCGACTTCGCCGACGCGGCGGGCCAGGCCGGACTGAAGCCCGGCAGCCTCGACTTCGCGTTCATGACCGTCAACTCGCTGCGCCACCTGATGTCCGACCGCGACATGAAGGCGCACTTCGCGCAGGTCGCCGACCTGCTGCGGCCGGGCGCGCTGTACGTCGTGGGCATCAGCCTGACCGACTACGACTGGCTCTGGCCCGACGAGGACACGTGGTCCGGGACCCGCGGCGCGTGCAGGGTGAGCCAGGTGATCAACTGGCTGCCGCCCGAACCGGGCACGCCGCGCGGGCGGCTCGAGCGCGCGCTCAGCCACCTGACCGTGACGCGGCCGGGCAGCACCGTCGACCTGGACGACGCCTACGACCTGCGCTGCTACGACGAGAAGCAGTGGCGGAAACTGGTGGAGGCCTCGGCGCTGGAGCACGCGGGCAGCTTCAACGCGCTGGGCAAGCCGCTGCCGCCGGGGACGTGGCCGTACCAACTGGAGGCGCTGCGGCGCCGGTCGTGAAGAGAAACCGGGTCCCCGCCCGAAGGAGGGGACCCGGTTCAACGATCCGACGGTGTGCAGGACACGGACCGCAGGTGAAGGTACGGATTCCGCGCCCGGCGCAACAGCCCCGGGCGCGGTTTTCCGCCTGGACCCTACCTCTGGCTGACCGTGACCGAGCCGCTTCCGGTGTCCATCCGGACCTCGGCCGCGCCTTCGCCCAGGATCAGGCGGCGGCGGCCGTCGTCGAGCTTCTCGAAGTCGTGGCCGGGGACGCGGCTGTCGACGCCGCCCGAGCCCGTGTCGGCCGTGATGCGGGCCGAGGCGCCGGCCGGCAGCTCCAGGTCGACGTCGCCCGAGCCGGTGTCCAGCAGGAAGCGGCCCTCGCCCATGCGCTCGATCTCGATGTCGACGTTGCCGCTGCCGGTGTCGATGGTGGCCTCGTCGGCGGCCACGGCCTTCACCGTGACGTCGCCCGAGCCGGTGTCGACCGACAGCGTGGCCACGCGCAGCCCGTTCACCTTCACGCTGCCGCTGCCGGTGTCCAGCTTCGCGGCCTGGCCCCGGCAGTCGCTCAACTCGACATGCCCGCTGCCCGTGTCCACGTCGAGGTCGCCGTCGACGCCCACCACCGCCACGTCGCCGCTGCCGGTGTCCAGCGTCAGGCTGCCCTGGATGCCGCGGATATCCATGCCGCCGGTCGACGTCTGCAGGTCCAGGTCGGCCTTCAGGTCGAGGGCCGAGACGTTGCCGACGGTGTTGCGCACCGTCAGCGAACTGCCGGCCGGCACCTCGATGGTGACGTCGGCCCACGCCTCGAGCCCGCTGCCCTTGCCGCGCACCGTGACGCGCTTGCCGGCCAGCATGCCGAAGGTGCGGCGCAGCCAGCTGCGCTCGCCCTTGTCGGGCTCGTGCATCGTCGTGGTCGTGCTCGAGTTGCGACCGAGGGCCGGGTAGACGTAGGTACTGTGCTGCTCGAGCGGGAAGCGGATCTCCAGTGCTCCCTTGTCCTCCACCAGCTTCACCAGGTCGGCGGTCATGTCGTCGCCGCGCAGGTTGACCGTGACGCGGAACTGGTCGCCCGCGCCCTGCCGCACGTCGATGGCGCCGATCAGGTTCGTCACGTCGAGGTTGCCGGCCGCGAACGTGAAGTCGCGCGTGACCTCGGCGCCGTGGGCCCGGACGGGCGCCAGCAGCGTGGGCAGCAGGGCGATGACGACCAGCAGGATGGCGACGGAAAATTGCCGACGGCGGTTCATGACGCTCCTCCGCGGGATGGTGCAGGCCCCGGGCCCCGCCCGGGGCCGGCCGAAACAAGCTGACCTGCCATAGACGCACGCCCGCCGCGGGAGGTTGCCTGCCCCCGGACCGATTTTTTCGGGCGTGCCCCGGTTCAGGCTACTTCACCAGGGCCAGGCGCGCCACCGCGGGCCGCGGGCCGTGGCTGCGGGCGAAATAGGCGCCGCTGGCCACGTTCCGGCCCGCCTCGTCGCGGCCGTCCCACTGCAGTTGCGCCCGGCCGCCGGCCACCTCGGCCGACAGGCGCCGCACGGTGCGGCCACGCGCGTCGTGGATGGTGACGGTGACCGGGCCGTCGGCGGCCCCCTCCAGCTCGAGGCGCACCTGCGCGTTGAACGGGGTCGGGTGGGCCGCCAGCCGCGCCGCGGCGGGCGCCCCCCGGCGGCGGCACGGGCGCCACCCACAGGGGCAAGGCGGCGAACTCCGCGGCGTCGAGGTCGCCGTCGCCGTCGCCGGCCGGCGCCTGGCCCTGCGGGACGCCGCCGTCGTTCGTGGCGCAGGCGACGACC
>CAINDZ010000419.1 GCA_903847545.1 uncultured bacterium
CAAGCTGAACGACGCCCAGCGCGGCGCCGTCACCGCCCCTGACGGCCCGGTCCTGGTCGTGGCCGGCGCGGGCTCCGGCAAGACCCGCGTGTTGACCACCCGCATCGCCTGGCTGCTGGCCGACCGCGGCGTGCATCCGGGCGGCATCCTGGCCTTCACGTTCACCAACCGCGCGGCCCGCGAGATGCGAGAGCGCGTGGCCCAGGGCGTGGGCGAGGGGCGCGCGCCCTACTGGATCGGCACCTTCCACTCGACCGGCCTGCGCATCCTGCGCGCCGACGGCGTGGCCGCGGGCGTGCCGCACGACTTCACGATCTTCGACACCGACGACAGCAAGAAGCTGCTCAAGCAGGTCCTGGACGACCTCAAGATCGACCCCAAGCAGTTCACGCCCAGCGGCGCCCGCTCGGTGATCAGCGGCTGGAAGAACGACGATGTCGACCCGGTGGCGGCCCTGGCGCAGGCCCGGTCGTTCGTCGACGAGAAGCACGCCGCCATCTACGCGGGCTACGAGCAGGGGCTGGCGCGCTGCCGGGCTCTGGACTTCGACGACCTGATCCTGCGGACCGTGCACCTGCTCGAGCAGGACGAGGTCGCGCGGATGAAGTACGCCGAGCGATTCCACCACGTGCTGGTCGACGAGTTCCAGGACACCAACCCTCTGCAGATGGTCCTGATCAAGCTGCTGTCGGGCGTGCACGGCAACCTGTTCGCCGTGGGCGACGACGACCAGTCCATCTACTCGTGGCGCGGCGCGCGCATCGAGAACATGCTGGCCTTCGACGAGTTCTTCCCCGGCGCGGTCACCTGCCGCCTCGAGCAGAACTACCGCTCGACGGGGACGATCCTGGACGCCGCCAACGCCGTCATCGCCAACAACCGCCGGCGCAAGGGCAAGAACCTGTGGACGGCCGGCGACCGGGGCGAGCAACTGGTCGAGGAGGAGTTCCTCGACGGCGAGGACGAGGCCTCGCGGCTCGTGGACATCGTCAAGTCCGAGCTCTCGCGAGGTCTGACGCGCGCCGACGTGACGGTGCTGTACCGCACGAACGCGCAGTCGCGCGTGCTGGAGGACGCCCTGCGGCGCGCCCACCTGCCGTACCAGATCGTCGGCAGCCTGCAGTTCTACGAGCGCAAGGAAGTGCGCGACGTCCTGGCGTACCTGAAGTTCATCGCGAACCCGGCCGACGAGATCTCGCTGCAGCGGATCATCAACGTCCCCAAGCGGCAGATCGGCGACACCACGGTGGCCCGGCTGATGGCCGTGGCGGCGGCGGCGGGCCTGACCTGCGGCGAGGCGGCGGCGGAGGGCGGCCTGCTCGAGGCCGAGATGTCGGCCGCGGTCTGCAAGCGCGTGCGCGCCTTTTTCACGCTGGCGTCGCGGTGGCGGCGTCTGGCGCTGGAGTCGGCGCCGCTGCCGGACCTGTTGCAGGCCGTTCTGAAGGACATCGGCTACCAGGAGCACCTCGACGCCGATGATCCCGAGAGCGCCGGCCAGCGCAGCGAGAACGTGGCCGAACTCGTGAACGCCGCCGCCGACTTCCACGAGACGACGGGCGGCGGCTCGTTGTCGCAGTTCCTGGAGCAGACGGCGCTGGTGGCCGACGCCGACACCATCAAGGACGGCGAGGGCCAGGTGCGCCTGATGACCATCCACACGGCGAAGGGCCTGGAGTTCCCGGTGGTCGTGCTGGCCGGCTGCGAGGACGACATCCTGCCGCACATCAACAGCGCGCTCGAGGAGTCGGGACTCGAGGAGGAGCGGCGCCTGTTCTACGTCGCCCTGACGCGGGCCGAGAAGCGCGTCTACCTGCTGCACGCCATGCGCCGGCGGCGCTTCGGCACGTGGCAGGACGCGCTGCCGTCGCGCTTCCTGCGCGAAGTGCCCGAGGACCTGGTCGAGCGGCGCCGGTTGAACCTGGGCTTCGGCGGCGGCGCGGGCGCCACACGCAGCCTGTTCGGCGGGAACGGCGGCGTGAGCGGGGGCGGCGGCGGCGCGCGGCGCGGGGCCGAGCCGGTCAAGCCGTCGACCTGGAGCGGCGGCGCCAGCCGGGCCTGGACCGGCGGCGCGGGAGCCACCGGTGGCGCGGGCTCGCGCGAGTCGTCGTCGGCCCGCCGCGTCAGCCCGCACGAGTGGGGCAACAGCAACCGGCCGCGCCCGGGTGCGCGGCCCGCGCCCGCGCCCGTGCACGACGAACACCGGCAGGAAAGCTGGGACGACGACGTGTCGCAGGAGGCCCCGTACTTCGAGGGCCAGACGGTGCGCCACGGCATCTTCGGCACCGGCACCGTGGCCCGTGTCGAGGGCGCCGGCGACGACCTGCAGGTCACCGTCGACTTCGCCGACTACGGGCGCAAGCACCTCAACCCGAAGTTTGCGCCGCTCACGCCCCTCGACTGATCCCGTTCCCGCCGGGGGCCGCATGCCCGCGGGCGTGGCGACCCTTGATGACGGCCTGCGCCACGCCTGCCGCTACAAGCAGCGCGCTGAGGGCCGCCAGGACGCTCGGCGCCGCCGGCAGGTCCCAGCGCACCGAACCCACCAGGCCGGCCACGCAGCCGACGATGGCGAAGGTCCAGCCGACCGCCAGCGCCACGCCGGTGCGCGACGAGGCCATCAGCCCCGCCACCGCCGGGATCACCAGCAGGCCGAACACCAGCAGCACGCCGGCGATCTGCACCGACGACGTCACGACGAACCCGAAGATCGCGTAGAACAGGAAGTCCCACCAGAACAGGCGACGGCCGCGCCTGCGCGCCGCCTCCGCGTCGCCGGTGATCTCGAAGAACGGCCGCCGCAGGAACCAGTGGGCGACCGCCACAAGGGCATACAGGACCGCCGTCTTGGCGACATGCCGGGGGTCCATGGTGAACAGCGCCCCGACCAGCGTCTCCTTCAGGTGCTCCGGGCCGGCAGGCGTCTTTTCCAGGACCAGGAACACGGCGGCCTGCGCGGTGGCGAACACGATGCCGATGAACGCCTCCAGTGGCACGTGGTGGCGTTCCTGGCTGCGCAGCCAGGCGAAGCAGCCGGCGCCGACGAAGGTCATGCCGAGAGCCAGGGCGTACGTGAAGAGCGGGTCCTCGTGGCGGCCGAGCACCACGGCGACGGCGACGCCGAGCGCGGCCATCTGGGCCAGCGCCAGGTCGACGAAGATGACGCCGCGCCGCACCACGTGGAATCCGAGGTAGGCGTGGACCCCCGCCAGTAGGAAGCACGCGACCAGCGCCGTGCGAAAGAAGGGCATGCCGAGGGCATCCATGGGCGAACCACTTTCCGGTCGGGGCCGGCGGTGCGGCCAGGGGCGCCCCATGCGCCGTCGGCCGCACCGCCCGGGCAGGGGTCAGGGCGCGGCGATCGCGGCGACGACCGCGTCGAAGTGCGCCAGATAGCTGTCCGGCGTGACGCCGTCGCACGACGGCGACATCTTCACGGTCCGCAGGCCGGTCTCGCGGGCCAGGAATGCGGCCGCATCGTCGGGGAAGTACGGCTCCTGCAGCAGCACGGCCGGATGGTGCGCCTTCACCAGGTCCACGAGCTTCTGCAGGTGGGCCCCGGTCGGCGGAATGCCCGGCACTGGCTCGACAGTGGCGGCCACGGCCAGGCCTGTCGATGCTGCCAGGTACACCCAGGACGAGTGGTAAGTGAGGATCTCGCGCACGGGCAGGGCCGCCAGCCTGGCGGCGGCCGCCTCGTGATGGGCTCGGCAGCCGGCGGTGAAGGCCTCGGCGCGCGCCCGGAAGTCCGCCGCGTGTGCCGGATCCAGCCTGCCGAACACCTCGGCGAGCGACGCGGCCACCAGCCCGCCGTTGCGCGGGTCCAGCCAGTAGTGGGGATTGCCGTCGGGATGCACGTCGCCGGCGCGCCCGTCGATGCGCCCGATCGGCTTGTCGAGCGGCGTGATGCGGCTCGAGCAGTCGACCACCGTGAGCCTGGCGTTGCGCGAGCCGTCGATGATCTGGTCGGCCCAGGCGTCGAGCGACAGCCCGACCTTCAGGTAGACGTCCGCGCGCGCCAGACGAACCATGTAGGACGGCAGCACCTCGACGCGGTGCACGTCCGAACCCGGACGGGCAATGGCGGTGACTTCCACGCGGTCGCCGCCGACCGCCGCGGCGATCGAGGCAAGGTCGTTGATCGAGGCGACCACGCGCAGGCGCCCGTCGCCCGCGAGGGCGCCGGTCGCCGTCACGGTCCCCAGGAGCAGGACCAGGCAGGCAGTGGCTGCGCGACGCAGCAGGTGATCATGCGGCATTTCCGGCCTCCTAGAACTGGTGTGCCTTGTGGGGGCCCATCGACCAGATGACGCGCAGCGTCACCGTGTCGACGGCGGGTGAATCGACGCCGGCCTCGTCGGCGGCCGGTTGCTCGTGACGCCAATCCAGTCGCAGCGCCGTGGTTTCCTCCAGCAGGGCGAACCCGGCGAACAGGCCGGTCGCCCGGTTCCACCCCGGATCGACGGCGTCCTGCTGCCAGCGCTCGTATGAGGCGCCCAGGTTCCAGCGCGGGTCCAGGCTCCAGTCCGCGAAGGCGTACCAGCCCCAGGGCGCGACCTCGCCGCGCGTGTATCCGGAGCCGTCCCAGCCCGCATCCTCGCGGGTCAGCTTCAGCGCCTCGGCCTGCAGCACGAGGTACGAACGTTCGCTGCGCCACAGCTTGGCCTTCGCATCGCAGCCGATCACGCGCGTGCGCGTGCCGGCGGCGACGTTGTTGGTGCCCTCGGTCGCGGA
>CAINDZ010000420.1 GCA_903847545.1 uncultured bacterium
AGAACAGGCCCACCGAGACCAGGAAGCCCGTCAGCACGACCGGCGCCACGACGCTGTGGAAGAACGACGCCAGCTCGCGCCGCGTGATGGCCCAGAGCGCGGTCATCGCCCGTCCTTCCCGTCTTCGGCGCCGGCGTCGGCATCGCCATCGGTGTCCGCATCGGCGTCGGCGGCGGCCGGTGCGGGCGCCGGGCCCTTGGCTCCGGTCAGGCTCAGGAACAGGTCCTCGAGGCTGGGCCCCTTGTCGTGGATGTTCTGCAGCTGCCCGCCCGCCTGCAGCACCGACTCGACCAGGCGCGGGCGGATCTCGACGGCGTTGCCGGCGATGCTGACCTCGGCGCCCGACTCGGTGATGACGACGTCGTCGACGCCGGCCACGCGGGCCAGCGCGGCGGCCACCTGCGCGCGGTCGCCGTCCCACGACAGCACGACCGTGCGCGCCGCGGCGCCGGCGCCGTCAAGCGAGCCCAGGCCCTCGCCGCTGCGCTCGGCCACGACGCTGCCGCGGTCCAGGATGACCACGCGCTCGCACAGCGCGGACACCTCGGTGAGGATGTGCGAGCTCATGAGCACGGTGCGCTGGCCGCGGAAGCTGCGGATCAGCTCGCGGATGCCGACGATCTGGTTGGGATCGAGGCCGCTGGTCGGCTCGTCCAGCACGAGCACCGGCGGGTCGCCCACCAGGGCCTGCGCCAGGCCCAGGCGCTTGCGGTAGCCGTGCGAGAGGCGGCCGCTGAGGCGGTGCCGCACGTCCTGCAGGCCGGTCTGCTCGACGATGCGCTCGAGGCGGGCGGTGCGGCCCTCGCGGGGCACGCCCTTGATGTCGGCGACGAACGTGAGCATCGACCACACCGACTCGTCGCCGGGCAGGGCCACGTGCTCGGGCATGAAGCCGACGGCGCGGCGGGCGGCCAGGGGCTCGCGCACGAGGTCGCGCCCGGCCACGACGGCGCTGCCGCCCGAGGCGGCCAGCGAGCCGGTCAGGATCTTCATCACGGTGGACTTGCCGGCGCCGTTGGGTCCGAGCAGGCCGGCGATCTGCCCCGCCTCGACGCGGAACGAGACGCCGGCCAGCGCCGTCACGGCGCCGTAGCGGCGGGTGAGGCCCGAGGCTTCGATCATGGCTGCCGCCTTGCGGAAGTCACGCCCGGCGCCTAGCGCGCGGTCCAGCGCAGCAGGCAGGCGCCCCAGGTGAAGCCGGCGCCGAACGCGCACAGCACGACGGTGTCGCCTTCCTTGAGGCGTCCCTCGTCCACGGCCACGCGCAGGGCCGACGGGATGCTGGCCGAGGTGGTGTTGCCGAAGCGGTCGATGGTGATCATCACGCGCTCGTCCGGCATGCCCAGCCGCTGCTGCGCGGCCTGGATGATGCGGATGTTGGCCTGGTGCGGCACGAACAGGTCGATGTCGGCGCCGGTCAGGCCGTTGCGCTCGACCACCTCGGCCGTGATGCCGGCCATGCCCTTGACCGCGTACTTGTAGACGTCGCGGCCCTCCTGGTGGATCGTGTGCAGGTTGCCGGCCACGGTCTCGGCCGAGGCGCGCATGGCGCTGCCGCCGGCCTTCTGGTGCAGGAAGGGGATGCCGACGCCGTCGACGCGGTTGATCGCGTCGATGATGCCCACGCGCTCGGCGTCGATCCGCTCGACCACCACCGCGCCGGCGCCGTCGCCGAACAGGATGCAGCTGTTGCGGTCTTCCCAGTTGACGATCGACGACATGACCTCGGTGCCGATGACCAGCACACGCCTGGCGTGGCCCGCCTCGACCTGCGCGCGCGCGTTCTGCAGCGCGAAGACGAAGCCGCTGCAGGCGCCCTCCAGGTCGTAGCCCCAGGCGTTGGTCGCGCCCAGCTCCTGGGCGATCACGCAGGCGGTGGCCGGGAACACCATGTCGGGCGTCACGGTGGGCACGATGATCTGGTCGATCTCGGCGGCGGTGACGCCGGCGTGATCCATGGCCTGCCGCGCGGCCTTCGCGCCGTGCACCGAGGCGCCGGTGCCCGGCGCCACGAGGCGGCGCTCGCGAATGCCCGTGCGCTCGACGATCCAGGCGTCGTCCGTCTCGACCATCTTCTCGAGCTCGGCGTTGGTCAGCCGGCGCTCGGGAAAGCTCATGCCCACCCCGGTGATGCCGGCGGTGTACAGCGTCCTTGCGGCCATGGGTCCTCCCTGGGTGTCCCGGAGCGAAAGGCGGCGCCGCGGGCGGGCGCCGGGGTGCCGCCGGCCGGCGCCTGCCGCGGAAGGTATTCCGGGGGCGGCTCGCCGCGGCAATGGTGTCCAATCAGGTGAAGTTAGGCGATTTCGGCGGGCCGGGCAACCGCCGATTGCGCTTGCAGGGGGCCCGCATGGAGCCCGCCCGGGCCCGCCACAAACGGCCGAGCCCCCGTCGGCCGGGGCCGCGGGGGCTCAACAAGTGGACGAGAGCCGTTGCCGGTTTCGGTCGGATGCTCGCGCGGCAGCGCACGCACCCCGGAGGCGGACGACGGCGAAGCGGGACGTTAGTCCTGCTTCTTCTCCTCGTCCGCATCGCGCTTGTCCTTCTCCTTGTAGGCGGCCTCGGTCGCCTGCTCGGTGAAGGTGGCAATGGCTTCCTTCTTCTGCTCGGCCGCCAGGACCTTCCGGGCGCGGGCGCGCTTGCGCGTGTCCTTGACCTTCGGGCGGGCGGTGCCGTCGACCAGCTCCAGGATCACCAGCTCGGCGTTGTCGCCGTGCCGCGGCCCGATGCGCATGATGCGCGTGTAGCCGCCGGCGCGCTCGGCGTACCGGGGTCCGATCTCCGCGAACAGCTTCTGCAGCACGACCGGCTCGTTCACCTTGCGAGCGGCGATCCGGCGCGAGTGCAGGTCGCCCTTCTTCGCGAAGGTGATCAGCCGCTCGGCCACCGCACGGGCCTCCTTGGCCTTGGGCACGGTGGTCTGGATGCGCTCGTGCTTGAACAGCGACGTCACCAGGTTCCGGTACATCATGTTCCGGTGCGACTGGGTCCGGCTGAACTTACGCAGGGTGCGATTGTGACGCATGACTCGAATCCATCCTTCTGTCGAACGATCCGGCGGCTCGCCGGCCGCTCAGGGGTCGTGGTCTGCCCGTCGCCTACTACGAGCCGGAAATCTCCCGGACGCGCTCGGCGATCTCGGGCGGGAACGACATGCCGAAGTTCAGCTCCATGCCCTCGAGGATCTCGCCGATCTCGTTGAGGCTCTTGCGCCCGAAGTTGCGGAACTTCAGCATTTCCTGCTCGGGCTTGGTCACCAGGTCGTACAGCGTCTTGATGTGGCCGGACTTGAGGCAGTTGGCCGAACGGACCGACAGCTCCAGCTCCTCCACGTTCCGCGACAGCAGCTCGACCAGGCGCTCCTGCTCCTCGTTGACTTCGGTTTCCTGGGCGTCGATCGGCGCCTCGTCGAAGTTGATGAACAGCTGCAGCTGGTCCTTCAGGATCTTGGCCGCGAACGCGACGGCGTCCTCGGGACGCACGGCGCCGTTGGTGGTGATCCCGATGATCAGCTTGTCGTAGTCGGTCCGCTGGCCGACGCGCGTGTCCTCGACACGGAAGCTGACCTTGCGCACCGGCGAGTAGTTCGTGTCCATGCGGATCACGCCGATCTTCTCGTCGGGCACGTTGTGCTGCTCACGGTCGACGTAGCCGCGACCGAGGTCGATGAACATCCGCGCCGTGAACTTCTCGGCCTCGGTGAGCGTGCAGATCACGTAGTCCGGGTTCCCGATCACGAGATCAGGATTGCCGTTGATCATGCCCGCGGTGACCGGCCCCGGGCCGGTGACCTCGAGGTGCGCCCAGTGCGAGGGCGCGTCCGACATGCCGAACACGACGTTCTTCAGGTTCAGGACGATGTCCGTGACGTCCTCGAGCACGCCGGGCATGGTGCTCAGCTCGTGCTTGACGCCCTCGAACTGCACTGCGGTGATCCCGTGGCCGTGCATCGACGACAACAGGGTTCGCCGCAGGGCGTTGCCCAGGGTGTGGCCGAAACCGCGCTCGAGCGGCGCGATCTCGACCTCCGCGAACGTCGACGACTGCGTCGCCTTGTTCACGCGGACGCCCTCGGGCATCATCATGTTGACCCACTTCATGTGTCTCCTCCACGCCAACGGCTGGGGCCGGGCTTACTTCGAGTAGAGCTCCACGATCAGGTTCTCCTGGATCGGGATGGGCAGGTCGCTCAGCTGGGGCTCGGACAGGAGCCGGCCCTCGAGCTTCTTGACGTCCGCCTCGACGAAGGGCAGCCGGTCACGCTTGGCGTTGTCCTTGATGGAGTTGACGATCTGCGGGATGTTCTGGCTCTTGGCGCGGATCGCGATGACCTGCCCCACGCGCACCTGGCGGCTCGGGATGTCGCACACGGCGCCCTCCACCAGGATGTGCTTGTGACGGATCAGCTGGCGCGCGGCCGCGCGGCTGGGCGCGAAGCCCATCCGGTAGACGACACTGTCGAGACGCTTCTCGAGCAGGTTGAACAGGTTCTCACCCGTCGCGCCTTGCCGCCGGTTCGCTTCCGCGAAGTACAGGCGGAACTGCCGTTCCAGGACGCCATAAATCGAACGGACCTTCTGCTTCTCACGGAGCTGAAGCTTGTAGTCCGAGGGTTTACGCCCACGGCGACGGCCATGCTCGCCCGGCGCGTACGGCCGGCGCTCGATGGCACACGAGGCGCTGTAGCAGCGCTCGCCCTTGAGAAAGAGCTTCATCCCCTCACGGCGGCAAAGCTTGCACTTTGCGTCGGTATACCTGGCCATTCCTTGAAACCTCCTGGGCGGCCACGTTTCTCAGGCGGGCCGACCTCGTGGAAAACTACAGCCGACGGCGCTTCTTGGGCCGGCAGCCGTTGTGCGGGATCGCGGTGCAGTCCTTGATCCGAGTTACTTCGAGGCCCTCGGCCTTCAGGCTGCGGACCGCGGCCTCACGACCGGATCCGGGGCCCTTCACCCACACCTCGACCTTGCGCATGCCCTGGCCCAGGACTTCCTGGGCGCAGAACCGGGCCGCCAGCTGGGCGGCGAAGGCGGTCGACTTGCGACTGCCCTTGTACCGGCCCTGGTGCCCGCCGCTGGACCACGTGATCACGTTGCCCTGCAGGTCGGTCATGGTGATGATGGTGTTGTTGAAGCTAGACTTCACGTGGGCCACGCCGACAGAGTCCAGCTTCTTCTTGGCCTTCCGCGCCTTGCCCCGCTTGTCCTTGGCAGTCGCCATGATCTACCTACCTCACTTCTTCTTCGCGCCGGGACGGGACTTGGGTCCCTTGCGGGTCCGGGCATTGTTCTTCGTGTTCTGGCCCCGGCAAGGCAGCTTGCGCCGGTGCCGCAGACCACGGTAGCTGCCGATGTCCATCAGACGCTGGATGTTCATCGCGTGCTCGGTACGCAGGGTACCTTCCACCTGATATTCCTTGTCGAGGATCCCGATGATCGAGCGGGTCTGCTCTTCCGTCAGGTCCCGCGTCTTGGTCTCAGGATCGATCTTCGCCTTCGAGCAGATCTCCACGGCGCGGTGGTCACCGACGCCATAGATGTACGTCAGCGAGGTCCGGATCCTCTTGTTGGCAGGAATATCGACGCCGGCAATGCGTGCCACCACGGCTCCTTTCGCTCTGTCCCGGCTTTCCCGTCCGCCGCGTCCCCGACGCGCCGGCCCGTGAAGCCCCGATCAACAAAAACGTGTCTCGAATCAGCCCTGGCGCTGGTTGTGCCGGCGCGTGATGCAGATCACGCGCACGACGCCCTTGCGCCGGATCACCTTGCACTTCGGGCAGATCTTCTTCACCGAACTGCGGACCTTCATGGCCTGTGCCTCCCGGGCGGGTCGAACCCGCCGATCGTTGCGTGCAGCCTCGCGGCTACTTGTAGCGGTACGTGATCCGCCCGCGGGTCAAATCGTACGGCGACAGTTCCACCGTCACCTTGTCGCCCGGCAGGATGCGGATGAAGTGCATGCGCATCTTGCCCGAAACATGGGCCAGCACCACGTGCTGGTTCTCAAGCTCGACGCGGAACATGGCGTTCGGCAGGGCCTCGACCACTGTTCCCTCGACGCTGATGCCCTCTTCCTTGGCCATCCGCCTCACCTTCAGAACGCGCCGGTGCCGTCACCGCGTCGCGTCAGGATCCTGGGGCCGTCCGCCGTGACGGCGACCGTGTGCTCGAAGTGGGCCGACAGGCGACGGTCCGCCGTCACGATGGTCCACTCGTCGCGGGCCGTGATCACCCGCTTCGTCCCGGCGTTGATCATCGGCTCGATCGCCAGGACCAGGCCGACTTCCATCACCGGGTCCGGCATCGTGTAGCACCGGAAGTTGGGCACCTGCGGGTCCTCGTGCAGGTTGCGCCCGATTCCGTGCCCGACCAGCGACTCCACGACGGAGAATCCGTTGGCCCGCGCGTGCTTCTCGACCTCGATGCCGATCGCCGAGATCCGCCGGCCCGGGGCGATGGCGGCAATGCCGCGCGCCAGGCACTCGCAAGTCACGTCGATCAGCCGCGCCGCCTCGTCGCTCACCCGTCCGACGGGGATCGTCTCGGCGGAGTCGGCATGCCAACCGTCGCGGATCAACCCGATGTCGATGCCGACGATGTCGCCATCAGCCAGGGCCCGCGACGAGGGGATGCCGTGCACCACTTCCTCGTTCACCGAGATGCACGCAGACGCAGGGAACCCGTGGTATCCCTTGAAGCTGGGGATACAGCCGGCTTCCCGGATCCTGGCTTCGATGACTTCGTCGAGTTCGGCGGTGGTGACCCCGGGCGCCACCAGCTTGCGGACCTCGAGAAAGACAGAAGCCAAAATCTCGGCGCTGGCCTGCATCTTGTCAACCTGATCGGTCGACTTCAGCTCCATGCGCAACGCGCCCCGCGACAAGGGCTTAGCCCAGGGCGGCCGCAATGCGGGCCGCAACCTGTTCGGGCGTGCCCAGGCCGTCGATCTCGAACAGCGGGAACCGCTCCTCGAGAGCCCAGGCCGCGGGCAGGGTCTTCTTGCGGAAGACCGTAAGCCTATGTCGAATCGTCTCTTCCTTATCGTCGGCCCTCTGGTACAGGGCCGCCTTGCCCGGCCGCTGGGGGTCCTCGGCGGACCCGCAGAAGGGGCAGAATTTCGGCTCGATCGGGCCGAAGCCCGTCAGGTTCATGACCTCGTTGCAGGCCCGGCACGTGACCCGGCCCTCGAGGCGGCGGACGATCTCGTCGGCCGGGGCGTTCAGCACCAGCACGGCGTCCACCTTCTGGTTGATCCCGTCGAGCAGGTCGATGAACCCCTCGGCCTGGACCGCCGTGCGGGGGAACCCGTCCAACAGCCAGCCCTTCCTCGCGTCGTCCTGCGACAGGCGATCGCGTACCAGGTCCATCATCAGCTCGTCGGAGACCAGGTCTCCCGCGTTCATGACCGTCTGCACCTTGAGGCCAAGCTCGCTGCCGCTGCGGATCGCCATGCGAAGGATGTCGCCGGTCGAGATGTGGACCGTGCCCTTCGTGTTGCAGATGCCGTGCGACTGCGTGCCCTTGCCGACTCCCGGCGGCCCCATGATGACGACGTTCATGCCGCTACCTCCGCGCCCGCAGGCGGCCCTTGGTCATGAAGCCGTCGTAGTGGCGCATGACCAGGTGCGACTCGATCTGCTGCAGCGTGTCCAGCGCGACGCCGACGACGATCAGCAGGCCCGTGCCGCCGAAATAGAACGGCACGTTGAAGATCTTGATCAGCAGGTCGGGCAGCACCGCGATGACGGCCAGGAACACGGCGCCCGGCAGCGTCACGCGCGAGAGCACGCGGTCGATATACTCGGCGGTCTTCTTGCCCGGGCGGACGCCGGGGATGAAGCCGCTGTTCTTCTTCATGTTGTCCGCCAGGTCGACCGGGTTCAGGATGACCGCGGTGTAGAAGTAGGCGAACAGGATGATCAGCGCCGAGTACGAGATGACGTACACCGGGTGCGGCGAGTTGAAGATGCGCCCGAGGGCCTCGAAGAACCCGTTCCCGGGGAACAGGTTGGTCAGCGTCGCCGGGAACATGATGATCGACTGCGCGAAGATGATGGGAATCACGCCGGCGGTGTTGACCTTCAGCGGGATGTGCGTGTTGGCGCCGCCGTAGACGCGGCGGCCCACGATCTTCTTCGCGTACTGCACCGGGATCTTGCGCTGGCCCTGGGTGATCGCGATGATCGCCGCGATGACCGCCAGCATGAGCACGCCGATGATCAGGCCCTTGACCACGTGCATCTCGCCGCTGCGCAGCTGCTGGAACGTGTTCAGGATGTCGGCCGGGTAGCGCGCCACGATACCGATGAAGATGATCAGCGAAATGCCGTTGCCGATGCCGCGCTCGGTGATCTGCTCGCCCAGCCACATCACGAAGACCGTGCCGGCCGTGAGCGTCAGGGCGGTCATGAGCTTGAAGGCGAAGCCCGGGTTCAGCACGATGCCGCCGGACATCTGCTCGAGGCCCGCCGCCATGCCGAACGACTGGATGAGGGCCAGGACGACGGTGCCGTAGCGGGTGATCTCGTTGATCTTCTTGCGGCCGGCCTCGCCCTCCTTCGCCATCTTCTCGAAGTAGGGCACCACCGTCTGCAGCAGCTGCAGGATGATCGAGGCGCTGATGTACGGCATGATGCCCAGTGCGAAGATCGTCGCGTTGCGCAAGCCGCCGCCCGAGAACATGTCGTACAGGCCCATGAGCGTGCCCGACTGCGCGTCGAAGAACGCCCGCAGGGCCTCACGGTTGATGCCCGGCGTGGGGATGTGGCCGCCCAGCCGGTACACGAGCAGGATCATGGCGGTGAACAGGATCCGGCGCTTCAGCTCCGGGATCCTGAACATGCTCTGGTAACTGCCGGTGATGTTCAAGAGAACGCTTCCTTCGGTTGAGACGTTACCGTACTCGCGTGGGCGTCGGCCCTACTCCTTGACGGTGACGGAGCCGCCCGCGGCCGCAACGGCGGCGACGGCGGCCTCGCTGGCCTTCGTCACGTGGATCTGGAGCGCCTTGTCGCACTTGCCGCGGGCCAGCAGCTTCACCGGCTGGTCGACGTGCTTGATCAGGCCGGCCAGGGCCAGCGCCTGCGCGTCGACGGTCGCGCCCGCCTCGAAGTGGACGCTGATGACGTCCAGGTTCACGAGCTGGAAGCTCTTCTTGAAGATGTTCTTGAAACCGCGCTTGGGCAGCCGGCGGTTCAGGGGCATCTGGCCGCCCTCGAACCACGCCGGGATGCCGCCGCCCGCGCGGGCCTTCTGGCCCTTGTGGCCCTTGCCCGCGGTCTTGCCCTGGCCGGAGCCGGGGCCGCGGCCGAGCCGCTTGCGGTCGCGGTTCGCGCCCTGCGGGGCGCCGATCGTGTTCAGCTTGAGCATCGTCACTTCACCTCTTCAACAGTCACGAGGTGGCGAACCTTGAACGTCATGCCCCGGATCTGGGGAGTGTCGTTGTGGATCACCGAAGTCTGGTTGTGCCGGATGCCGAGGGCCTCGATGATCCGGCGGTGCTTCTCGGGGCGCCCGATGACGCTGCGCACCTGGGTGATCTTGATCTGGGCCATGTCCTACGCCTCCTTGGGGCCGTTGCCGGCCGCGGCGTTGCGGCGCTCGAAACCGAGCACTTCGGGAACCGTCAGGCCGCGCTTGGCGGCGAATTCCTCGACCGTGCGCAGCTGCTTCAGGCCGTCCATCGTCGCCTTGACGACGTTGTTCGGGTTCCGCGAGCCGAGCTGCTTGGTCAGGATGTTCTTGACGCCCGCGGCCTCCAGGATGGCGCGCACGCCGCCGGCGGCGATGACGCCGGTACCGGGCGAGGCGGGCTTCAGGAGCACGCGGCTGGCGCCGAAGCGGCCGATCACCTCGTAGGCGATCGTGTCCTTCTGGATCGAGACCGTGATCTGGGAGGCCCGCGCCGCCTCGCCGCCCTTGCGGATGGCGTCGGCGATTTCGTTGGCCTTGCCCATGGCCACGCCCACCTTGCCCTTGCCGTCGCCCACGGCGACGATCGCGGCGAAGCTGAAGCGCCGGCCGCCCTTGACGACCTTGGCCACGCGGTTGATGCTGATCACGTTCTCATGCATGTCCGAGCCGGCCTCGGCGCCGTCGCGGGGCGCGCCGGAGCGCGAACGGTCGCCGCCGGGGCCACCGTCACGGCCGCCACGGCCGCCGCCCGGGCCACCGGGGCCACCGCGACCGCCGCCGCCGGGGCCGCCGAAGCCGCCACGACCGCCGCCACCGGGACCACCACGACCGGGACCACCCGGGCCACCACGTCCGGGACCGCCGGGGCCACCAGGACCGCCACGACCCATGCGAGTGCCCTCACCGCTGCTCTGATTTTCGAATCCCGCCATCTGACTGCTCCTGTCATGCTCGCCGGCCGCAGCCGGCAAGGACTAGACCTCGAGGCCGCCGTCCCTGAGCCCGCGGGCCAGGGCGGCCACCCGACCGTGGTACAGATATCCGCTGCGGTCGAAGACCACGCGGTCGATCCCCTTGGCCTTGGCCATCTCGGCCAGCGCGCGGCCGACGCTGTACGCCAACGCGCACTTGGTGCCCTTGACGTCCTCGGGCGCGGTCACGGCCGCGGCCTTCTTGCCGTCGCACGCGACCAGCGTGTGCCCGACGGTGTCGTCGACCACCTGCGCGTAGATGTTCTTGTGGCTGCGCAGGATCGACACCCTCGGGCGCTCGGGGCTGCCGGCGACCTTCTTGCGGATGCTGACCTTGCGCTTCGCGCGGATCTCACGCCGCTTCTTGCTCGTGCTGATCATCGTCCTTCACCTCTGGGCTTCGGACCTGCCGGCCCCAGCCCTGCTACGGCCGTCCGCTACTTGCCCGCGGCCTTGCCGGCCTTGCGGATGATGTCCTCGCCCGTGTACCGGATGCCCTTGCCCTTGTACGGCTCGGGCTTGCGGAACGCGCGGATCTCCGAGGCGACCTGGCCGACACGCTGCTTGTCCATGCCCCAGACGTCGATGTGCGTCTGGTCCGGGCAGGTGATCTTGATGTCGCCGGGGATGGGGTACTCCAGCGGGTGGCTGAACTGCAGCTGCAGGTCCAGCACGTCGCCCTTGACCGCGGCGCGGTAACCGACGCCGACGATCTCGAGTTGCTTCTTGAACCCCTCCGTGACACCCGTGACCTGGTTCGCGATCAGGGCGCGGACCAGCCCGTGCCGGGCCCGCATGGTCTTCGAGTCGTCCGGCCGCGTGATGTACAGCTTGCCGTCCTTCTGCTCGAAGCCCAGGCCGGCAGGAATGTGCTGCCGGTGCTCACCCTTCGGGCCCTTGACGACGGAGTTGGTGCCCTCGACGGCCACCGTCACCCCGGCAGGGAGCGCGATCGGGTTCTTGCCAATGCGCGACATGTTTCTCTTCCTCCGCAAACTGCCGCAGCCGGTCCGGCCGAGGCGGTGCCGGTTGCTACCAGATCTCGCAGAGCACTTCGCCGCCGATGCCACGCATCCGGCACTGGTGCCCGGTGAGGATCCCCTGGTTCGTCGACAGGATCGAGATGCCGTATCCGCCGCAGACCTTCGGGATGTTGTCCTTGCCCGCGAAGATGCGACGACCCGGGCGGCTCACGCGCCGGATGCCCTCGATGACGCCGATGCGCTGCCCTTCACGAAGCTGGTACTTCAGGAAGAGGCGCAGCGTGCCCTGGGCGTTGTCGTCCAGCACTTCGTACTTCTCCACGTAACCCTGCTGCACCAGAACGTCGGCCACGGCCTTCTTCTGGTTCGACGCGGGGATCTCGACCCGCCGGTGGCCCGCCTGCGTGGCGTTCCGGATCCGGGTCAACATATCCGCGATGGGATCGGTCATGCTCATGTTCACCTGCTCCTGGACAGCCGTTACCAGCTAGCCTTGACGACACCCGGGATGTCGCCGTTCAACGCGAGTTGCCGGAAGCACAGCCGGCACAGGCCGAAGCGACGGATGAAGGCCCGCGGCCGCCCGCAACGGCGGCAACGGTTGTAGGCCCGCACCTTGAACTTGGGCGTGCGCTGTGACTTGGCGATCAACGATTTCTTGGCCAAAACTCGTTCCTCCTTAGCGCCGGAAGGGCATGCCCAGCAGGCGCAGCAGCTCGCGGCCCTCTTCGTCCGTGTTGGCGGTGGTGACGATCGTCACGTTCATCCCGCGCGGCTCGTCGACCTTGTCGTAATCGATCTCCGGGAAGATCAGCTGGTCCTTGAGGCCCAGCGTGTAGTCACCCGAGCCGCTCAGGCGCGCCGGCAGGCCGCGGAAGTCGCGGATGCGGGGCAGCGTCACGTTGCAGAAGCGGTCCAGGAACTCCCACATGCGGCGGTCGCGCAGCGTGACGCAGGCGCCGATCTGCATGCCTTGCCGGATCTTGAAGTTCGACACGGACTTCCGTGCCTGGGTCTTGACGGCCTTCTGGCCCGTGATCGCCTCGAGGTCGGCGCACGCCGCATCGAGGAGCTTCGGGTTGTTGGGGGCGCGCCCCAGGCCCATGTTGATCACGATCTTCACCGGGCGCGGGATCTGCATGGGGCTCGAGTACTCGAACTTCTCCTGCAGGGCCGGCACCACGGTCGACTCGTACTTGACCCTCATGTTGGGCTTCGCAGCAGCCATTTCTCTTTCCTTCCGCAACGCCGCCTCGGGGGGCGCTGGTCGTTCACCACGTCCGGGTTCCGGCCGTTCAGTCGTTCAGCGGGGTGCCGCTCTTCTTGCTCGTGCGCGTGCGGCTGCCGTCAGCCGCCACTTCCATGCCGATGCGGGTGGGCTTGCCCGTCTTGGGGCACACCAGCATGACATTGGTCTCGTTGATCGGCGCTTCCTTCTCGATGATGCCGCCCTGGGGCACGGCCTTCGAGGGGCGCGTGTGCCGCTTGATCAGGTTGACCTTCTCGACGATGAGGCGGTGCTTGTCCGGGAAGACCTTCAGGACCTTCCCCTCCTTGCCCTTGTCCTCGCCGGCGATCACGCGCACGGTGTCGTTCTTCTTGATGCGCATTACAGCACCTCCGGCGCCAGCGAGACGATCTTCATGAACTTCTTGTCGCGCAGCTCGCGGGCCACCGGCCCGAAGATGCGCGTGCCCACCGGCTCCTGCGTGTCCGCGGCCAGGATGACGGCCGCGTTGTCGCTGAAGCGGATGTAGCTGCCGTCCTTGCGGCTGACTTCCTTGCGGGTGCGCACGATCACGCACTTGACGACCTGGCCCTTCTTGACGTTGCCGTTGGGAATGGCCGTCTTGACCGCGGCGACAATGATGTCGCCCACCCGCGCGTAACGCCGCTTCGAGCCGCCGAGGACGCGGAAGCACTCGACGACCTTGGCGCCGGAGTTGTCCGCGACGATCAGCCTTGTGGATTCCTGAATCATGTCACCATTCCTTCGACTTTGACGGGTCGTTCGGCCCCTGCCGGCCGATGAAACCTACGGGCCGTTCCGTGCTACTTGGCCTTTTCCATGATCTCCGCGACCCGCCAGCGCTTGGTCTTGGAGAGAGGACGCACGGCCATGACCTTCACCACGTCGCCCTCGCGGCACTCGTTGGCCTCGTCGTGGGCCACCAGGCGGGTCGTGCGGGTGATGATCCGCTTGTACAGCGGGTGCGGGAACCGCCGGCTGACCGTCACGACCACGGTCTTGTCCATCTTGCTGGACACGACCTGGCCGATGCGGACGGCCCTCAGATTACGTTCAGAGTTCGTCATCGTTCCTCTCCCTGGCTCCGGCCGCGCCGGGCCCCGGATTCCGCGCCTACCGGGCGCCCTTCTTCTGGTTGATGACGGTCTTGAGGACCGCGATTTCCCGACGCGTCTGGCGCACCCGCAGGGGGTTGTCCAGCGCCCGCATGTTGAGCTGGATCCGCAGATTCATCAGCTCTTCCGACTTCTCCTTGACCTGGGTCTCGAGTTCCTCGACCGGCAGGTCACGCAGATCGTGCGCCTTCTTCATGACTTACTCTCCCGCACGGCTGATGAGCCGCGTCTTGAACGGAAGCTTCGCCGCGCCGAGAGCCAGGGCTTCCTTGGCCGTCGCGAGGTCGACGCCGTTGATCTCGATCAGCACCCGGCCCGGCTGGACGACGGCCACCCAGTACTCGGGCGCGCCCTTGCCCTTGCCCATGCGGGTCTCGGCCGGCTTCAGGGTGATGGGCTTGTCCGGGTAGACCCGGATCCACACCTGGCCGACGCGCTTCATGTGGCGCGTGATCGCGATACGCGTCGCCTCGAGCTGGCGGCTGGTCAGCCACCCGGCGCCCAAGGCCTGCAGGCCGTAGTCCCCGAAGGCCACCGTGGCGCCACGGCTGGCGACGCCGCGGTTACGGCCCTTGAACATCTTCCGGTACTTTGTGCGCTTCGGCATCAACATGGCTCGTCGACCTCTTCTTTCGCGGGTGGGCGCCTGGCGCCGCCGCTACCTGTGCTCGGTTGACCGGGGGCGCGGCCGCCTCTCTAGGCGCGCTGCTCCACGACCTGCTTGCGCAGGGACTCCTTGTACTCGGCCGGGAAGATCTCGCCCCTGCAGATCCAGACCTTCACGCCGATGGCGCCGTAAGGCGTCCGCGCGGTAGCCACGCCGTAGTCGATGTCCGCCCGCAGGGTGTGCAGGGGCACGCTGCCGTCGTGGTAGGTCTCGACACGGGCGATCTCGGCGCCGCCGAGGCGACCCGCGCAGCGGATCTTGATGCCCTTGGCGCCCATGCGCATCGCCGTGGCGATCGACTTCTTCATCGCGCGGCGGAAGGCGACGCGGCCTTCCAGCTGCTGCGCGATGTGGTCGGCCACCAGCGGGGCGCTGAGCTCGGGCTTCTTGACCTCTTCGACGTCCAGCTTGACCGTCTTGCCGATCATCTTCTGCAGCTCGGCGCGAAGCTGGTCCGCCTTGGTGCCCTTCTTGCCGATCACGACGCCGGGGCGGCTGGTCGCCACGATGATGATGACCTTCTCCCGGAAGCGCTTGATCTTGATCGACTCGACGCCCGCCGCGCCCACGCGCGCCTGGACGTACTTGCGCACCAGGAGGTCCTCGTTCAGCCAATCGGCGAAATGCCGGTCGTTGAACCAGGTGGCATTCCAGTCCTTCACGATTCCCAGCCGGAACCCGATCGGATGTGTCTTCTGACCCATGGTCTTCCTTCCTCAGCGCCGGCTTCGCTCGTGGCCCCCGGGGCTCGGCTTGCCGACTCGGCTTCCCACTGGCGGCCAGGCCGCCGCTCGATCAAACCCTAGACGTCCGACGCCACCGTGATGTCGATGTGCGCCGTCCGCTTGAAGATGCTGAACGCACGGCCCTGCGAGCGCGGACGGATCCGCTTCATCGTCGGGCCCTCGTTGATCAGGATCTGCTTCACGTAGATCCGGTTGTCCGGCAGCGGATGGGCGCCGTCGTCCATGAAGCGGACGTTGGCCGCGGCCGAGAGCATCACCTTGCGCAGGATCGGCGAAGCCTTCTTCTGCGTCAGGGCGAGGATGCTCAGGGACTCCGCCACGCTCTTACCGCGGATCAAATCGGCCACGAGCCGCGCCTTGCGGGCCGAGATCCGGATGTGATGCGCTGAGGCGCGTGCTTCCATCGTGGTACCTCCGCTACTTCTTCTTGCTGGTGTGCCCGCGGTACGTGCGCGTCGGGGCGAACTCGCCCAGCTTGTGCCCGACCATGTTCTCCTGCACGTAAACCGGCACGAACTGCTTGCCGTTGTGCACGGCGATCGTGTGCCCGAGGAACTCGGGGGTGATCGTCGAGCGCCGCGACCAGGTCTTGATGACCCGCTTCTCGCTGCGGCTGTTCAGAGTCTCGACCTTGGCCAAGAGGGCGTCCTGGATGAAGGGGCCCTTCTTAATCGATCGCGCCATAACTACGACACCTTCCTTTGACTAGCCCTTGGCCTTGCGACGCCGGACGATGAAGTTGTCCGAAGGCTTCTTCTTGCGCGTCTTGTAACCCTTGGTCGGCTGTCCCCACGGGGTGACCGGGTGACGACCGCCGGAGGTGCGGCCCTCGCCGCCGCCGTGCGGGTGGTCGACCGGGTTCATGGCGACGCCGCGCACCGTCGGGCGGATGCCCAGCCAGCGCGAACGGCCGGCCTTGCCGCTGACCACGTTCTCGTGCTCGGCGTTGCCGACTTCACCGATGGTGGCGTAGCAGCGCTTGTGCACCATGCGCACCTCGCCGCTCGGCAGGCGCAGCGTGACGTACTCGCCTTCCTTCGCCATGACCTGCGCGAACGAACCGGCGCTGCGGGCCAGCTGGCCGCCCTTGCCCAGGTTCAGCTCGATGTTGTGCACCATCGTGCCCAGGGGGATGCGCTCCAGCGGCAGGGCGTTGCCCGTGTTGAAGGAGGCCTCCGGCCCGGCGACGATCGTGGCGCCCACCTCGAGGCCCTTCGGCCACAGGATATAGCGCTTCTCGCCGTCGATGTAGTGCAGCAGGCAGATGCGGGCGGAGCGGTTCGGATCGTACTCGATGCTGAACACCTTCGCCGGCACTTCATGCTTGTTGCGCTTGAAGTCGATCTTGCGGTACTGCCGCTTGTGGCCGCCACCCTTGTGCCGCACGGTGATGCGGCCGAAGTTGTTGCGGCCGCCGGTGCGCGGCAGCGGCTCGAGCAGCGACTTCTCGGGAGTGCTGCGCGTGATCTCCGCGAAGTCCGCGACGGTCCGGAACCGCTGCGTCGGCGTCACGGGCTTGAGTTTCCTGATGGCCATTCCTTGCGCTCCTCTTTAGACGATCTCGAAGAGGTCGATGGTGTCGCCCTTGGCGAGGGTCACGACGGCCTTCTTCCAGTCCGCCCGCTTGCCCTCGTGGCGCCCCATCCGCTTGATCTTGCCGCGATAGTTCATGGTCCGCACGCCCGTGACCTTCACGCCGAAGAAGTGCTCCACCGCCTGGCGGATCTCCAGCTTGTTGGCCGCGACGGCGACCTGGAAGGCGTACTGGTTGAACTGTTCGCGGTTGTCCGTGCCGCGCTCGGTGATCAGCGGCCGGACGATGACTTTGCTCAGGTCCTTCATTTCCCGAAGACCTCCTCGGCGCCCGCGAGGGCCTTCTGCGTGAAGACCACGTTGTCGGCCCACAGGATGGTGTAGGCGTTCAGGTCGCCCGAGCGCAGGACGCGCACGCCGCGCAGGTTGCGCGTCGACTTCCACAGGTTGTCGCCGTCGGACTCGACGACGAACAGCGTGTGGCGGCCCTGCAGCTGCATCGCGGCGAACACCGCGGCCAGCTTGGCCGTCTTCGGGGCGTCGAGGCGCATGTCCTCGAGCACCGTGACACGCTCGGCGCCGGCGCGGTCGCTCAGGGCGCTGGTGAGCGCCTTGCGCTTGACCTTGCGCTGCACCTTGTAGCCGTAGTCGCGCGGGTGCGGGCCGAAGGCCACGCCGCCGCCGACGCGGGTCGGGCTCTTGGCGTCGCCGGCGCGGGCGCGGCCCGTGCCCTTCTGCTTGAACAGCTTCTTGCCCGAGTAGTCGACCTCGGCGCGCGTCTTGGTGTCGTGCGTGCCCTGGCGCTGGTTGGCCAGGTAGTTGCGCACCACCTCGTACAGGGACTGCTTGTGAACGGGCTGCGCAAACAGGGCATCGGGGAGGTCCACCGTCCCCTTCTGCTTGCCGTCACCGTCGAAGAGTCTTGCCGTTGCCATGTGTCACCTCGTCCGTTTCTCTTGTCCGGTCCGCCGGACCCGTTCCGCGTCTAACGGCTGGGCCGGATGAAAACGATTCCGTTCGTGGCGCCGGGCACACTGCCCTTGACCAGCAGCAGGTTCCGCTCCTGGTCGATGGCGACGACCGTCAGGTTCTTCTTGGTCTGCTGCTTGTTGCCCATCTGGCCCGGCATGGGCTTGCCGGGCAGGACGCGGCCGGGGAAGGTGTGCATACCGATCGAGCCGGGGTCACGGACGTTCTTCGAACCGTGAGCCGCCGGGCCGCGATGGTGCCCATGGCGCTTGATGCCGCCCTGGAAACCCTTGCCCTTGGTGATGCCCGTCACGTCGACCCGCGCGACTTCCGTCAGCTCGGACACGCCGAGGGTCTGGCCCAGCTTGTAGGCATGGCCAGCATCCAGACGAAACTCGTGGACGGTCCGCAGAGGGTCGGAGCCTGCCTTGCGGAAATGCCCCTGCATGGGCATCGGGGTGTTCTTGGCCTTCTTGGCGCCGAAACCAAGCTGCACGGCGCTGTAGCCGTCACGCGTCAGGTCCTTGACCTGGGTGACGACGCACGGTCCGGCCTGGATGACCGTGACGGGCACGCTGCGACCATCCTCCTGGAAGGTCCGCGTCATGCCCAGCTTCTTGCCGATCAGTCCGATCATTGTCGTTGCTCCCTTGCCGCCTGCTCTTGAGGCGGTGTCAGACCCTGGCGGTATCAGACCTTGATCTCGACGTCCACGCTGGCCGGGAGGGACAGCTTCTTCAGGAATTCCGTCGTCTGCGGCGTCGAGTTCTCGATCTCGATGAGCCGCTTGTGGATCCGCATCTCGAACTGCTCGCGGGACTTCTTGTCCACGTGCGGCGAGCGCAGGACCGTGTAGATGGACTTCCGGGTGGGCAGCGGGATCGGCCCGCGGACCAGCGCGCCCGTCTTCAGCGCCGTCGAGACGATGATCTCGGCGGAGCGATCCAGGACAGCCGGTTCGTAGGCCCTGAGCCTGATCTTGATCTTCTGACGTGCCACTTCGTTCTCCTTGGCGACGGCTACTCCAGCTTCGCCGCGGCCGGGATGCGTGATCCCTCGCGGCGCCTGCTCGCCATTCGCTTTGCTTTCCGCTCGACGCCCGCCGTCCGCGGGCTGTCCGGTCCTTCAGTCTTCTAGGCGAAAATCTTGGCCACGACGCCGGCGCCCACCGTGCGGCCACCCTCGCGGATGGCGAAACGCAGGCCCTCTTCCATCGCGATCGGCGTGTGGAGGTCCACCACGATCTTGATGTTGTCGCCCGGCATGACCATCTCGACGCCCTCGGGCAGCGCCGTGTTGCCCGTCACGTCCGTCGTCCGGAAGTAGAACTGCGGGCGGTAACCCGTGAAGAACGGAGTGTGGCGGCCACCCTCCTCCTTCGTCAGGATGTAAACCTCGGCCTCGAACTTCGTGTGAGGCGTCACCGAGCCCGGCTTGCAGATGACCATGCCGCGCTCCACGTCTTCCTTCTTCATGCCGCGAAGCAGAAGACCGACGTTGTCGCCAGCCTGGCCCTCGTCCAGGATCTTGCGGAACATCTCGACGCCCGTGCACACCGTGTTCTGCGTGTCGCGGATGCCCACCAGCTCGACCTTGTCGCCCGTGTGAACCACGCCGCGCTCGATACGACCGGTCGCCACCGTGCCGCGACCCGAGATCGAGAACACGTCTTCCACCGGCATCAGGAACGGCTTGTCCAGGTCGCGCTGCGGCAGCGGGATGTACGAGTCCAGGGCGTCGACCAGGTCGAAGATGCACTTCGCGTCCGCGCTGTCCGCGTCGCCGCTCTCGAGCGCCTTGAGCGCCGAGCCGCGGATGATCGGCGTCTTGTCCCCGGGGAACTCGTACTGGTCCAGCAGCTCGCGGACCTCCATCTCCACCAGGTCCAGCAGCTCGGGGTCGTCCACCATGTCGCACTTGTTCATGAACACGATGATGTAGGGCACGCCCACCTGGCGGGCCAGCAGGATGTGCTCGCGCGTCTGCGGCATCGGGCCGTCACTGGCCGACACCACCAGCACCGCGCCGTCCATCTGCGCCGCGCCCGTGATCATGTTCTTCACGTAGTCCGCGTGGCCCGGGCAGTCGACGTGCGCGTAGTGGCGCGTCTTGCTCTGGTACTCCACGTGGGCGGTCGCGATGGTGATGCCGCGCTCGCGCTCCTCGGGAGCCTTGTCGATCTGGTCGAACGGCACGTAGTCGGCCAGACCCTTCTTC
>CAINDZ010000421.1 GCA_903847545.1 uncultured bacterium
CGAGCACTCGTCGCTGTCGCTGGCGCAGGTCGCGCTGGCGTCGGGCTTCGGCTCGCTGCGCCGGTTCAACACGCTGATGAAGGCGACGTACGGCTGCGCGCCGCGGGAATTGCGCCGGCGCAACATGCCCGCCACGGCCGCGGCCGATTCCTCCACGGACGGCGCACTCGCCACGCTCACCTGCCGCCTCGCCTACCGCGCGCCGTACGACTGGCCGCAGCTGGCGCGCTTCCTGCGGGGCCGCGCCATCCCGGGCGTCGAGGTTGCCGACGACGACCACTACGCGCGCACGCTGGCGCTGCCGGGCGGGCGCGCCGGGTTCCTGCGCGTGGCCCCCGGCGCCGGCGACTGGCTGGACCTGGAATTGCGCCTGCCCGAGTTGCCGGGTGCCATCGTGCTGGTGGCGCGCGCGCGGCGGATGTTCGACTGCGGCGCCGACCCCGCCGCCATCGCCGAACACCTGGCGCGCGACGCCGCGCTGAAGCCCCTCGTGAGGCGGCGGCCGGGCCTGCGCCTGCCGTCGGCGTTCGACCCGTTCGAGCTGGGTGTGCGCGCCATCGTCGGCCAGCAGGTCACCGTGAAGGCGGCCACGACCGTGACCGGCCGCGTGGTCGCGCGCTGCGGCCGCCCGCTCGAGCAGCCGCGGGGCGCGCTCACGCACCTGTTCCCGGCGCCGGCCGTGCTCGCCGCGGCCGACCTCGAGGGACTGGGCCTGACGACGACGCGCGCCCGCACGCTGCGCACGTTCGCGCGCGCCGTGGCCGACGGCACGCTGCAGCTGGACACGCCGCAGGGCCCCGACGCGTTCGCCGCGCGCATGCGGGCGCTGCCGGGCATCGGCCCCTGGACGGCGCAGTACGTCGCGCTGCGCGCCTTCGGCGAGCCCGACGCCTTCCCGCTGGGCGACCTGGGCCTGAAGCACGCGCTGCCGGGCGTCGACCTCGCGGCGCGCAGCGAGGCGTGGAGCCCCTGGCGCGGCTACGCGGCGCTGCACCTGTGGGCGAGCCTGGAAGCCTGACAACAAACGGCGGAGCACAAGGAAGGTCTGCGATGGCGATCATCTACGTCACCGAATACAAGTCGCCCCTCGGCAAGCTCGTCCTCGAGGGAGACGGCAAGGCCCTGCTGCGCCTGCGCCTGCCGGGCGAGAAGGAGCCCGTCGCCACGGCCGTCGGCCCCGACGACCAGGTCGTGCGCGACCGCCAGCCGTTCGCCGCGGTCATCGCGCAGCTGGACGAGTACTTCGCCGGCACGCGGAAGAAGTTCGACGTGCCGCTCGCCCCGCGCGGCACGCCGTTCCAGCTGGCGGTGTGGAAGCAGCTGCGCAAGATCCCCTACGGCCGCACCATCACCTACGCCACGCTCGCCCACCGCGCCGGCAACGACGCCGCCTGCCGCGCCGTGGGCGCCGCGAACGGGCGCAACCCGCTGCCGATCATCGTGCCGTGCCACCGCGTTATCGGCTCGAACGGCTCGCTGACGGGGTTCGGGGGCGGGATCGAGGCGAAGCGGAAGCTGCTGGCGCTGGAAGGCGCGCTCTGACCGACGGGCATGAGCCGCGCCCCGACTTGCGCCGGCGCAACGCGTACGCCGCCGCCGCCCGCCGCGGCGCGCCCCCTACGCCCCCGGCGCCGTCTCCCCCGGCGCATGCTCCGTCGCCGCCGTCGTCACGCCGTATTGCGCCGACCAGTCGGCCGTGTGCACGCGGTACCAGGTGCCGGCCGGCACGCGCAGCACCTGGCCGGGGATCATCGTGGCGATCTCCTCGCCGGCCAGGCCCAGCAGGGTCACCTCGGCGCGGCCCGACAGCTGGTGCAGCAGGGCGTCGCCGCCCACGTGGCGGGTCCAGGGGCCGCTGCCCTTGAAGTGGCCGATCCACAGCTGGCCGTCGTTGAACGGCGACGGGATCCAGAACTGGGACTGGCCGTCGTCGCTGGTCCACTGGGGCGGGCTCTTGAGGGTCTCGACCAGGTCGATGGGGCGCACGGCGGGTCCTTCGGTTCGGGGGCGGCGCCGTCAGCCCTGGACGGGGAACCGCTCGGGGTGGTTGGTGATCACGGCGTCCACGCCCATATCCACGAAGCGGCGCATGTCGGCGGGCGCGTCGATGGTCCACACATGGACGGCCTTGTCGGCGGCCGTCGCGAACTCGCAGAAGGCGGCGTCGACCAGCGTGTGCTCGGCGCTCAGCACCTCGACCTTCGCGCTGAAGGCCCAGCCGGGCAGCTCGCCGCGGCCGAAGATGTAGCCGGCGGCCTGCTGCGGGGCGCGCGCCTTCAGCTCGTCGACCAGGTCGGCGTCGAAGCTCGTCACCACGCAGTGGCGGGCGAAGTCGTGCAGCGCCAGCTGGCGCAGCAGCTCGTCGAGCATCGCCTCGGGGCGGTCGTCCGGCTTCAGCTCGATGTTCAGCCGGGCGCGGCCGCGCACGGCGTCCAGCACGTCGACCAGCTCGGGCACGCGCTCGCCGGCCCACTCGGGGCCGAACCACGCGCCGGCGTCCAGGGCGCCCAGTTCGGCCATCGTCATCGCCGCGACGGGGCCGTGGCCGCTGGTGGTGCGCTCGAGGGTCGCATCGTGGATGACGGCCAGGCGGCCGTCGGCGGTCAGGCGCACGTCGATCTCGACCATGTCCGCGCCCAGGCCCAGCGCGCGCCCGATCGCGCCGAGCGTGTTTTCGGGCGCCTGTCCCGAGGCGCCGCGATGCGCGCAGTTGTTGGTCCGGCCGTCCGGCACTATCATGAAGCCCGCTTCCGTGCAGGTGCTTCCACACCTCGACCCGTAGGACGTTCATGGGCGACGCGACGCCGGCAAGATACACCGACCGCCCGTTGCCGGACTACCGCCATGTTCCGGGGCGGACGCCGCATCCCACCAAGAACCCCGAGGGCCATTCCTTCGGCCGCACCGAGCCCGCGGTGCGCAACCTGAACGAGGCGCCCTGGCACCGCTGCCCCGAATACCTGTACGGCCTGGACCTCTTCAACGCGGGCTACTGGTGGGAATGCCATGAGGCCCTGGAGAACCTGTGGCTGGCCGCCGGCCTGGGTTCGCCGGCCGGGCACGCGCTGCAGGCCATCATCCAGTGCGCGGCCGCCCACCTGAAGCTGGTTTGCAGCCAATCGACTGGCGCCAAACGACTTGTGGCGCACGCGCGGGCCCACGTGGAGTGGGCCGAGGGGCCGCGGCTGGGCCTGGACCTGGGGGCCATGCTGGAAGCCACCGAGGACCATGTGCTGGCCGGCGGGCCGCCGGCGCTGTTGTGCGCGACGATGCCGGGCACGGCCGAAGGCGACACCGACGCCTGATTGGTGTATGCTCCGGCAATCCCCCCGGCGATGCCGGGAATTCCGGCCATGGCGGGCATGCCACCGCCGCCAGATGCGCCACCGGGAGATGTCGCCACCATGCGGATGCGCCCGTACCTGCTGCCGGTTCTCGTCGCGCTGGCCATCATGGCCATGGTCGCGTCCGGGCCCGCGCGCGCCAGCAGCCACGTGGGCGACGTCATGGCCGACTTCACGCTGCTCGACACCAACGGCGCCCCCGTCTCGCTGTACCAGTTTGCCGGCGACGTCATCGTCGTCAACTTCTTCGCCACGTGGTGCCCCGGCTGCAACGACGAGGCGCAGAGCCTCGAGCACGAGATCTGGCGCACCTACCGCGAGTACGGCGTCACCGTGCTGGCGATCGACCTGCAGGAGCAGCTGGCGGTCGTCAAGCCGTGGATCGCCGCCCAGGGCGTGACCTACCGCGTCGTGATGGCGCCGAACTGGACCGTCTTCTCGCAGTTCCCGTTCGCCGGCGGCCTGCCCTACAACGCGATCATCGACCGCGACATGGTGTTGCGCTACGGCCACGTCGGCTACGAGCGCGACGTGCTGCTGCAGATGCTCGACGACCTGACCGACCACTCGGCCGTCCCCGCGCAGGCGACGAGCTGGGGCACGGTGCAGGCGCTCTTCCGCTGACGCGCCCCTGGCCAGTCGGCGCGTGACTATCGGCCCGATTGTGCTAGATTTCCGGCGGCCTGCGGCCGATGCCCCGATGTGCGACCCGGGAGACCCATGACCCGCCCCACCCCCTCGCTGCGAACCAGGTGCGCGCTTGCCGCCGGCGCCGCCG
>CAINDZ010000422.1 GCA_903847545.1 uncultured bacterium
AGTCCGCCATCGACCGCGCCCTGTCCCTGTCCCCCGGTGATGCCCGGCTGGCGGGTTTGCGCGACGCGCTGCGCCGCGGCTCGCCGGATCAGTAGCGGACGTCCACGGTGTAGGTCAACACCGTCTGGCCGCCGGCCGGCACGGGCACGGCGAACGAGAGCGTCGAGGCGTCGACCTTCTTCGCCGGCAGCGACGACGCCTTCATTTCCCAGAAGCCGCCCACCGATTCGAGGACGTCGACGACGACCGCCTCGGTCTTGTGGTTGCGCAGCGTGATCGCGAAGCTGTAGCGGTACCGGTCGTCGCCCACCTTGCTGCTGTCGGTGCGGACGCGCTCGGCCACGATGTCGAAGGCATTGCCCGTGTGCAGGCGCACGGTCTCGTCGACCGGCGTGTGGTTGATGCGATCCTCGCCCAGCAGCTGCCGACCGCCGCCCGCCGACCTGCCGTAGACCCTGACCACGCCGGCAGGCAGCGGCTTGCCGAGCGCGTTTGTCGCGCGGTTGGCGAACGAGTAGTGGACCTCCACCGGCGGCGACTGCGTCATCTCCCCCATGCCGCGGTAGTAGTACTCCTGGCCCGTCAGCCGGTACTGCCGCTCGACCTTCATGCCCTGCGCCTCGAACAGGGCGATCTGCTTGATCTGGTTGTCCAGCAGCGTCGTCGGGCGCTGCAGCGTGTACAGGTGGTAGTCGTACATCTCCTCCTGCACGAACCCCGCCTCGCGCGAGCTGGCCATCATCGCCATGTCCGCCATGATCGCGTGCTTGGGCGCCACCTGGTTGACGTCGCCGGCGACCAGCAGCAGCTTCGCGTCGTTGAAGGCGCCGCCGCTGCGGTTGTCCACCGAGACCCAGGCCTGCAGGTCGCCGCGCTGGCCGGCGGCATCCAGCTGCAGGACGTAGTCCGCCTGCCACGACATGCCGTGCGTCACGTACGACGCCTCGAGCTCCGTCGCCCCCCGGCGCTCGGAGCCGGCCAGCCAGACCAGCGTCGGGCGATCGCGCAGGTTCGAGGGCAGCGCGGGCAGCGCCAGGCGCCCGGGCACGTCGAACACGACCTCGCCGCCCACCTTGAAGACCGGGCCGTCGCTCATCCCGAGCAGCGTGCCCTGGATGCGCTTGCCGTCCTCCTGGATCCACGACAGGTCGCGGCCCACGTACTTCTCGAGGATGCGCTGCCGCGACATCAGGTCGAACTCGTAGTTCTGCTCCAGGAGGTCGAAGGACCGGTCGCCCGGCGCGTTCACCAGGAGCGTGACCGGGTCGATCTGCGCCGGGACGTCACGGAACTCGAGCCGGAACGTGCCGCCGGGCAGTTCCACGGACCGCGTCTCGCGGACCAGCGCCAGGTCGCGGTTGTAGACCGTGACGTCCACGCCGCGGCGCGCCTCGGCGTTGCTGACCACCGTCGCCGGCGACTCTGCGGCCGCAGCGGCGCCCGCCCACAGGGCGAGGGCCAGACAGGAATCCGTGAACAAGGGCTTCATGAAACAACCTCCTGAAACGGCAGGCACCTGCCGGGATGGGCCGCGATTCCGGGGTAAAGTCGTCGCAAGCGACGCCGATCACCATGCTGCCCGGGGAAGATCATGCCGAAACCGAGGGCCCGCCATGTCCGGGACCGGTGACGGTGAACAGGCGAACGCCTCCGGCGTTCCCACGGAGGATCCTGTGAGCCACGCCGTCCTGATCGTCGATGACGCAGACTTCACGCGTGACATCCTGCGTGGCATCGTGCAGGACCTCGGCTGGACGGTCGCCGGCGAGGCGACCGACGGCGCGCAGGCCATCGACCTCTACCGGCAGTTGGCCCCGGACCTGGTCCTGCTGGACATCACCATGCCCGGCATGGACGGCAACGAGGCGCTGGCGGCGATCCTCGCCCGCGACCCCGAGGCCCGCGTCGTCATGATCACCGCGCTCGGGCAGAAGGAACAGGTGCTGGCGGCGATCAAGCTGGGCGCCCGCGACTTCATCATCAAGCCGTTCGACGCCGAGCGCGTCGCGGCGACCCTCACGCGCCTGCTGGGCGTTCCCGAGACGGCGGGCGCCTGCTGAGCGGGCGTCGGCCCGCCGCGCCTCACCCCTGTCCCGATCCCCGCTGCTCGCGAGCCGCCCTTGCCTGGCTGTAGTGCAGCCGTGCCTGTTGCGGCATGCCCAGGGCGTCGCAGGTCAGGGCCAGCTGGTAGTGCAGGCGGCCGTCCTCGGGCGTGTACTCGAGCGCCTGCTCGAGCGCCGACCGGGCCTCCTCGTAGCGTTCCAGCTTGTGCAGGCAGGTGCCCAGGTAGAAGGGCACGCGCACCAGCCGCGGATCCAGCTTCCAGGCCGCCTCGAAGCGCTTGCAAGCGTCCGCGTACATCCCGCACTTCATCAGGCAGAGCGCCGCGTAGTACTGGCCGCGCGTGAAGCCGGCGTCACAGCCGAGGGCGCGCTCGAAGCACTCCAGCGCCCTGGTGTACTCGGCCTCGCCATAGTGGACCAGGCCGAGGTTGTGGTAGCCCTCGGCGTCGGGATCGATGGCGATGGCGGCCTCGAAGGAGCGGATGGCCTCGAGCGTGCGGCCGGCCTCGGCGTAGATCGCGCCGAGGTTGTGGTGGGCCACGGCGCTGTCGTTGCCCTTCTGCGTCGAGCGGCGGTACCACAGGACGGCCTCGTCGCGACGCCCGAGGCGGTCGCAGCAGACGCCCAGGTTCGTCAGGTAGGCCGGCGCGTCCGGGTGCAGTTCCACCGCCTGGCGCAACGCCAGCTCGGCATCGGCGGGCTGGTCCAGCTTCATCAGCACGCAGCCCAGCCGGTACAGCCAGTCGTGGCGGCGCGGCTCGTGCCCGAGCGCCAGCTCATAGGCGCGGCGCGCCTCGTCGAAGCGCCCGGCGTGCTCGGCCTGCCGGCCGTTCTCGAAGACGGCGGCGGCCGACAGGCCTTCGTTGCCGTCGGGGATGTTGTCGGGTTCGCGGGAGTTCATGGCGGGAATCTAGCGGCCCGCCCGGCGCCGGTCAATCGCGTTCAGGCTTGCGCGCGATCAAAGCGGCGAATCGTCGTCGATGACCACCTCGAGCATCAGGCGGACGGGCTCGCGCCCCTGCAGGAGGCGACGCGGAATGCGCACCGGGACGACGACCGACGGTCGCAGCTCGTTGTAGATGGCTTCGCTGAGGGCCCGCGTCGTGGCGCCGATCTCGGTGCCCGGCAACGGGGGGCCGTAGTCCAGCCCCAGCGGGCTCGGGGCCTCGGCGGGGGCCGCCGGCTCCGGCTCGACCACGGCGGGAGGGACCGCTGCCAGCGCCGCGGCCGCCGGGTTCGAGACCAGGTGGTTCACGGTGAGGCCGAGGATGGCCTTCAACGTCTCGCGCGCGCCGTCACCGGTGGCCGCGTTGGCGGGGAACGAGAGCAGCCCCCAGGGATTGAGCAGGCTCTCGAGCCTGTCGACGGGCAACGTGTCCGCGCGGTCGCGACGGTTGTACTGGATCACGATCGGGACCCGCATCAGGTCCAGGTCCCACGATTCCAGGTACGACTTCAGGGCCTCCATGGCCGCCAGGCTCTGGTCCAGCATGGCCGCGCCCGAATCGACCACGAAGACGACGCCGTCGAACGGCGGATGCATGTCGCGACCGGCGGCCCGCATCCGCTCGCGCCCGGCATCCACGGACTGCACCAGCACCTGCCAGTCGCCCTGCACGCCGTGACGCACCCGGAAGGCGATCTGCCGCTCGGGGTCGTCGGTCGCCAGCATGAGGCGCTGCTCGGGAGGAATCGAGCGGTGGATCACCCTCAGGTTGGCGCGCTTGCCGGCGCTGGCGGGCCCGTAGTAGAGCACGCGGCAGGTCCGGGTGGCTGTCAGCTGGGCGGTGGTCACGGTTCCCTTCCTGGCTGGCGCTGGGCGGCGCGCCCGTTCGCGGCCGCCGCCGGCCGTTACAAGCAAACCATGTGCCACGAAACAACAAGCATCTTCTTGTCATTTCATCAGATCACCCGCCGCTTCCGGCAACGGGCAAGCATTTTGCAACATCCATCGGGAATCACAGGGCAGTCCGGCACGCGGGGCCCCCCGGCCGTGCAGCCACCACCCGGCAGGAGCGGTTCATGACGACCACGAACACCGACAAGATCCTCAAGACCATGTTTTCACGCCTGCTGCAGATCGAGGTGGACGACAACCTCCTGCACAAGCTCTGCGCCGTCATCGACAGCGTCACCGAGCGTGTCGGCGGCAACTTCGACCTCGAGACCGTGCAGGGGCAGAACACCTTCCGCGCCCTGCTCTGCTCCATGGTCGTCCACGGCTGGGGCAACGGCATGCACCCCTACCACAACCCGCAGGCCAACCAGGACGGCAACCCGGTCGAGGTGCGCGTGAGCAAGGACATCCTGATGTCCATGCAGGACCTGCAGGCGCTGCGGTACGTGAAGAAGGACTCCCAGGGCCGGGTGAAGCAGGCCCTGTTCGAGCCCGACCACAACGTGAGGGTGCGCCAGCAGATCGACGACATCCTGGCGGAAATCAGCCAGGACAAGTGGAATTCCTAGGCAACGGCGCCGCAGGCATGACGAAGCCGGCCACCCCTGGTGAGGTGGCCGGCTTCTGTGCATCCGGGACGGCCGGTCAGAAGACCTGCTGGCCCCCGGCCAGGATCTCGTTCAGGGCGTCGCGGAAGTACTCCGTCGAGCCGGCCACCTCGGGCGTGACCTTGTCCTTGTAGAGCTCCCAGGACTTCTTGATTTCCGGGCCCAGGGCCTCCAGCAGGTTCCCCTCCGCCAGCGCCCGCTCGTAGGCGTCCCGGTTGTAGACCTTGATGTCGGAGACCAGTGCCCTGGCCAGCATTTCTTCCTTGCTGCGCCGCCGGCGCGCGGGCGCCGGCTGGTCCATGACGGCGGTGCCGGTCGCGGCCTGGTGGTCCACGGCGGCGGCCGGCGCCAGCGGGGTAGCCGCCGGCCGCGGCGTGGCCAGCACGGGTTCGAAGGGGTCGGTCACGGCCAGGGCGGGCTGGCTCGCCACCGACG
>CAINDZ010000423.1 GCA_903847545.1 uncultured bacterium
CGCCCTCGGCTACCTGCGCGTGATGTTCGCCGTCGACGACATCGACGATGGCGTGGCGCGGCTGCAGGCCCGCGGCGCCACGCTGGTGGGCGACGTCGCCCGCTACCTGGACCTGTACCGGCTGTGCTACATTCGGGGGCCCGAAGGCATCCTCATCGGATTGGCCCAGCAGCTCGACGCGAGGTAGACACCTTGACCCGCACTTCCGTGACCACCGCACTTCTGGCCGCCATGTCGATCGTCATTGCCGCCGGCGCCGCCCGCCCGGCGCACGCCCAGCCCGTCCCCGTGCAACTCGTCCAGACCGCCCCCGGCCGCTGGCAGCTGCTGCGCGACGGCCGCCCCTACGAGATCAAGGGCGCCGGCGGCGACGGCTCGAAGGAGATGCTGGCCGCCGCGGGGGCCAACACGTTCCGCACCTGGGGCGTGGGGCCCGACCTGAAGCAGCAGCTGGACGAGGCGCAGCGCCTGGGCCTGACCGTCGTGGTCGGCCACTGGCTGGGACATCCGCGGCACGGCTTCGACTACCACAACCCGCAGATGGTGGCCGAGCAGCGCGAGCGCGTGCGGCGCGACGTGCTGGCGTACAAGGACCATCCGGCCGTGCTGCTGTGGGGCATCGGCAACGAGATGGAGGGCTTCGCCGAGGGCGACGATCCCGCCGTGTGGGCGCACGTCGAGGGCCTCGCGGCGATGATCAAGGAGCTGGACCCGAACCATCCCACGATGACGGTGACGGCCGAGATCGGCGGCGGGCGCGTGAAGGCCGTGCGCGACCTGTGCCCGCACGTCGACATCATGGGCATCAACTCGTACGGAGGGCTGCCGTCGCTGCCCGACCGATACCTGCGGCTGGGCGGGACCAGGCCCATCATCGTCACCGAGTTCGGGCCGCCCGGCGTGTGGGAGATCGCGATGAACGGCTTCGGCGCGCCGCCCGAGCTGACCAGCACGGCCAAGGCGCGGGTGTACCGCGACGCATACGCCGATGGCTGCGCGGCGGCGCGCGGCCTGTGCCTGGGCGCCTTCGCGTTCACCTGGGGCACGAAGATGGAGGCGACGTCGAGCTGGTACGGCATGTTCCTGCCCGACGGCGACAAGCTGGCGGCCGTCGATGCGATGACCGAGGTGTGGAGCGGCCGGCCGCCGACGAACCTGTGCCCGGAGATCCGCGATTTCCGGCTGCTGGGACCCGACGTCGTGCAGCGCGGCGACACCGTGCGCGTGGCCTGCGACGTGGTCGATCCCGAGGGGGCCGCGCTCGACGTGCGCTGGGTTGTGCGGCGCGAGGCGCCCGAGTACCTGACCGGCGGCGATGCACAGCCGGTGCCGCTCGAGCTGGACGGCATCGTCGTCGAGGGCTCGGCGCGCGGCGCCACGCTGGTGATGCCGGGCGGCGGCATCTACCGGCTGTACATGACGGCGCATGACGGCGCCGGTGGGGCGGCGACGGCGAACGTGCCGCTGAAGGTGGAGGGCGCGCCCGGCGGCGCGCGCGTGAAGCTGCCGGTGGCCGTGTACGCCGACGGGGCCCCGCAGCCGTGGGCGGCCTCGGGGTGGATGGGCGGCACCGACGCGCTGTCGATGGATGCGGCCTGCGCCGACGCGCCCCACAGCGGCGCCACCTGCCTGAAGGTGCTGTACGACGCGCCCGGCATGTGGGTCGGCGTGGCGTGGCAGCACCCGGCCAACGACTGGGGCGACAAGCCGGGCGGCTACGACCTGACCGGCGCGCGCAAGCTGACCTTCTGGGCCCGCGGGGCCGAGGGCGGCGAGAAGCTGGACATCAGCGTGGGCCTGCTGGAGGCGGGGAAGAAGCATCCCGACTCGACGAAGGTCGAGCGCAAGGGCCTGAAGCTGAAGACGACGTGGACGCAGTACACGATCGACCTGAAGGGTCGCGACCTGACCTGCATCAAGACGCCGTTCGTGTGGGCGCTGGCGGGGCGCGGGCGGCCGGTGACGTTCTACCTGGACGACATCAGGTTCGAGTGATGAGTACCCGTTGCGTGGCGCTGCTTCGCGGCATCAACGTCGGCTCGGCCAAGCGCATCGCGATGGCCGACCTGCGCCGCATCGTGGCCGGGCTCGGCTACGGCGATCCCCGCACGCTGCTCAACAGCGGCAACGTGGTCTTCGACCTGGGCTCGGGCACCGCGCGCGAGGCGGGCGCCCGCATCGAGCAGGCCATCGCGACGGAACTGGGCGTGACGACGCGCGTCGTGGCGCTGAAGGGCCGCGACCTGGCCGCAGCCGTGGCCGCGAACCCGCTGGCGCACGTGGCCACCGACCCTGCGCGACTGCAGGTGCTGGTCTGCGGCGACCCGAAGGCGCTGGCGCGGCTGAAGCCGCTCGAGGCCGAGGACTGGACACCCGAGGCGCTGGTCGTGGCGCCGCGCGTGGCCTGGCTGTGGTGCGCGGGCGGCGTGGCCGACAGCCGCCTGGGGGCGGCGGTCCATCGCCTGCTGGGCGACCAGGGCACGGCGCGGAACCTGGCGACGATGATGAAGATTGTGGCGCTGGTGGAAGGGCGGTGACGGTGTGTCACGCGTGAAACTGCTGTTGGTGTGCGTGCTGCTGCTGGCTGTCGGCGGTTGCGCCGCCTCGCGCCACCTGGCCGTGCCGGGCGACAGTGCGCCGGCCGGGCATGACCGACTGCAACTCGCCGACGCCGTCGGCGCCTACGTCAAGGTGAGGCTGCTGGACGGCGAGACCGTGTCGGGCGAACTGGCCGCCTGCGAGGCGGACTCCCTGGTGCTGGTGCGGCCGCGCAACTACACGTTCGAGCAGCGCGCCATCGCCTTCCGTGACGTGAAGGACGTGAAGGTCGTCGAGGACGGCGACGGCGGCCGCCTCCGGTTCACACCCATCAGCGTGTTCCTGACGGCGACGTTTGCCGCGCTCATCCTGCTGGTGACGAACCTGAACTTCGGCGGAGGGCTGGACTAGACGCGGCGCCTGCAGCAAGGAGATGAGGACATGGCCGAGAGCATGCCGACCGCCATCGCCGCCTTCCTGGCGGGGCAGCGCATCGTGGTCGCGGGCGTCTCGCGGTCGGGCAAGTCGCCGGCCAACGAGATCTTCCGCCGCCTGGCCGCGACCGGGCACGAGGTGATCCCGGTCAACCCGCAGGCCGCCGAGGTCGAGGGCCACACCTGTTTTGCCGACG
>CAINDZ010000424.1 GCA_903847545.1 uncultured bacterium
AAGATCTCAGTGACCATCGTCGCCGGCGGCATCGTCTTCAGCGCGCTGATGGGCATCGACTTCTGGGTGGGCGCGCTGGTCGTGATCGTCGCCACCGGCCTCTACACCGTGCTGGGCGGCCTGCGCGCGGTGCTCATCACCGACACGATGCAGCTGTTCGTGCTGCTGCTCGGCTCGCTCGTGCTGACCTGGGCCGGCGTGCACGCGGTGGGCGGCTGGGGCCAGATGAAGGCGGCGGCCGGCCCCTCGTTCTTCGACATGTGGCTGCCCGCGACGGACAAGAACTTCCCCTGGACCGGCATCCTGCTGGGCGCGCCCATCCTGGGCGTGTGGTACTGGTGCACCGACCAGTTCATCGTGCAGCGCGTGCTGGCGGCGCGCGACATCGACCAGGCCCGCGGCGGCACCATCTTCGCCGGCATCCTCAAGCTGCTGCCGGTGGTGCTGTTCGTGATCCCCGGCGTGGCGGCGCACGTGCTGGTGCAGCAGGGCCGCCTGCAGCTGGACCGCCCCGACCAGGCCCTGCCGGTGATGGTGCAGCAATTGCTGCCGACCGGCCTGCGCGGCGTGGTCGTGGCCGGCCTGCTGGCGGCGCTGATGAGCTCGCTGTCGTCGGTGTTCAACTCGTGCTCGACGCTGATGACCTTCGACATCTACCGCAAGCTGAAGCCCGCCGCCTCCGACCGGCAGCTGGTCGTGGCCGGCCAGGTCACCACCGGCGCGCTGGTCGTGCTGGCGCTGCTGTGGATCCCGCTGATGGCCCGCATCTCGGGCCAGCTCTACCAGTACCTGCAGAGCGTGCAGGCGTACATCTCGCCCCCGATCGCCGCCGTGTTCCTGCTGGGCCTGTTCTGGGCGCGCGTCAACGCCCGCGGCGCGATGGCCTCGCTGCTGACGGGCTTCGTGTTGGGCACCCTGCGCCTGGTCCTGGAATTGACGGGCGGCGGCGGCGCCAGCGGCCCGCTGCATGCGTTCGCGACGATGAACTTCCTGCACTTCGCGGCGATGCTGTTCGCGATCTGTGCGGTGGTGCTGGTGGCGGCCAGCTTCACGGCCCCCGCCCCCTCGCGCGAGCAGCTGGCCGGCCTGACCTACGCGACGGCCGGGCCGAAGCTGCCCGCGAAGCACGGCAAGCTCATCATCGGGCTGAGCTGGCTGGTGGCGGCCGGCGTGGCCCTGACCTGGTGGATCTTCCGCGGTTGAAAGGATCGAAGATGGACGACGCCTCGACCACCCGCCTGCTGGACATGCTGCTGCAGGCCGGCCGCCTGAAGACGACCCCGCGCACGGGATGGCACCAGCGCGGCGTGCCGTCGCCCGAGAGCGTGGCCGACCACAGCCACGGCGTGGCGCTGATCTCGCTGGCCCTGCTGGGCTCGATGGAGTACGTGCCGTTGGACCGCGCACGCGTGCTGTCCCTGGCCATCGCCCACGACCTGGCCGAGAGCGTGACGGGCGACCTGTCGCTGGGCGGCTCGCGCTTCCTGCCGCCGGGCGCCAAGGCGATCGCCGAGGAGGCCGCGCTGGACGAACTGCTGGAGGGCATCCCGTTTCGCGGCGAGTGGCAGGCCCTGTGGCAGGAGTTCGAGGAGCAGGAGACCGCCGAGGCGAAGCTGGTGCGAGACGCGGACCGCCTGGACCTGCTGGCGACGGCGTTGTCGTACGAGCGCGGCTGCGGCACGCGCGAGTTGGAGGAGTTCTGGCGGTTCGCGCCCGAGTCGGGGTTCACCTATGAGGTGAGCCGGGCGCTGGTGCGGGCGTTGCATGAGAGGCGGCCGGGGGCAAGCCGGGCCTGACATGCACCTGCCGACTTGCGCCGGCGCAAGTCGACCGCCACCGCTGAACCCGCGGCGTCAATGGCGCCGCCA
>CAINDZ010000425.1 GCA_903847545.1 uncultured bacterium
CTGCGCGTCCTCGCGCGTGGCGAAGTACCCGATCTGCACGCGGTACGTCATGCCGCCGTCGGCGCGGCCGGCGGCGCGCACGACCGCGTCCCAGCCCAGTTGCTGCAGGCGGTCGGCCGCGGCCTGCGCCTTTTCCTGGTCGCCCAGCGAGGCGGCCTGCACCAGGAACTGTCCGCTGCTCGACGGCACCACGGTCGCCGGCTTGAACATCGTCGACGGCGTTGTGGTCGTCGAGTTCGTCGAGGGCCCGGGCTCGGCTGGCTCGGGCTTGATGGGGTCGGGGTTGGTGACGGGCGCGGGGGCCGGCTCGTCGGTGGCCGGCTTGGTCGTGCCGGTGCCGCTGGTCGGCGGGGGCAGTTCCTTGTCGGGGGGCGTGCCCTCGGGCAGGCGCGCGTCGACTTCCAGCGGCTCGTTGCTGGCGCTGCCGAGATCGCTGCCGGCCACCTGCTTCTCGGGCGTCAGCTGCAGGCCCTGCCGGGCGATGTCGACCTCGCCGGAGGCGGGCGCCTCGCCGGCCTCGGGCGCCGTCACGACGGTGCGCTTCTCGCCCAGGCCCACGGGCATCTGCCCATTCTTGCTGGTGCGGAACAGGATGACCGCGCCCAGGACGCACAGCAGCGCCACCAGCCACAGGATGCGGGACATGCCGCCCTTGCCGCCCTGGCCGGCGCGGCGGCGGCGGCGGACGGTGGGCTTCCTGTCGTTGGCATCGGTCATCATGTCGGCACATCCTTCCCGTCATGTCCTGGACGGCCGTCCATCCTTGGCGGCCGGGGCGCCGCGCGGGGGCGCCCGGGGTCATTCTAGGGGGCGTTCGGCGCGGGAGCAACCATTCTGCCGGGTCCTTGCAAGGGGCGGACCAGCGGCCGCCCGCGGGCCTTGCCCCTGGCCGGGCCGGGCGATATGCTCCCCGGGTGGCGGCCGCGTCGGCCGCCCGGGACGGGACACCTGAAGGACATGCCCAGCACGCCGCGCCCCGTCGGGGCGTTCATTTTCGACCTGGACGGGACGCTCGTCGACTCGCGCCGGGACATCGCCGCCGCCACCAACGTGGCGCGGGCCGCGATCGGCCTGCCGCCCATGGACGAGGCGCAGCTGTGCGCCTACGTGGGCGACGGCGTCATGCTGCTGCTGCGGCGCGCCATCGGCCACGATGCGGGACCGGGCGGCGCGCCCGTGCTGCTGGCCGCCGACGATCCCCGCCTGGCGCCGGCCCATGCCGCCTACGTCGAGCACTACGGCCGCCACCTGCTGGACCACACGCGCGCCTACGAGGGCGCCGCGGCCACGCTGCGCGCGCTCACCGCCCGCGACGACGTGCCGATGATGGTCGCCACGAATAAGCCCGGCGCCTTCAGCCGCGCCATCCTGGAAGGGCTGGGCCTGGACGGCTACTTCCTGCGCGTCGTCGGCGGCGACGAGGCGCCCGCCCGCAAGCCCGATGCGGCGCACCTGCGCGCCTGCCTGGTCGGGCTCGACGTGGCGCCCGCCGACGTGGTCGTCGTCGGCGACAGCTCGAACGACATCCTCGCCGCGCGCGCCCTCGGCGCCGTGGCCGTCGGTTGCGCGTGGGGCCTGAACCCGCGCGAGGAACTGCAGGCCCTCGGGCCGGACCACCTCATCGACGCGCTGCCCGACCTGGCCGCGCTGTACGCGCCGCCGCGGGGCGGCCGCTTCGGGGAGACATCATGAGCACGCGCATCGAGCCCCTGCATCCCTGGTCCCTGGATCGCCTGCTGGCGCGCATCGCGCAGGAGTGGGCGCAGGACAAGGCGATCTTCAGCCTGGCCGGCCGCCGCTTCTGGCACGCCGACCCGGACGTCGACCTGTCGGCCGTCATCGGCGGCCGCCGCGTGGCCACGCCCGTGGGCCCGGCCGCCGGCCCGCACACGCAGATGGCGCAGAACCTGGCGCTGGGCTGGCTGGCCGGCGCGCGCACGTTCGAGCTGAAGACGGTGCAGATCCTCGACGAGCTGGACCTGCCGCGCCCCTGCATCGACATGGAGCACGAGGGCTACAACGTCGAGTGGAGCCAGGAACTGAAGCTCGAGCAGTCGCTGGACGAGTACGTCAAGAGCTGGCTGCTGCTGGCCGTGCTGCGGCAGTGGGAACCGCTGCGCGACGCCGTCGGCGAGCCCGGCGACCACGCCTTCGAGCTGTCGGTGGGCTACGACCTGGCCGGCATCCGCACCGACCGCATGGCCGCGCTCATCGACGGCCTGCGCCAGGCCGGCCCGCGGCTGGATGCCCTGCGCGCGCAGGTCACCGGCCCGTTCGCGCACCTGCGCGACGTCGAGCTGGACCCGGTCATCGTGCGCACCGCCACGCTCAGCACGTTCCACGGCTGCCCGCCCGACGAGATCGAGGGCATCGTCGAGCACCTCATGACGCGCCACGGCCTGGACGTCACGGTGAAGCTGAACCCGACGCTGCTGGGCCAGGAGGCCGTCGCGGCCATCCTGCACGACCGCCTCGGCTACACCGACGTGCCCCTGGACGCGGCCGCCTTCGCCGGCGACCTGCAGTGGGAGCGCGCGCTGAAGATGATCGACCGCCTCGAGGCCTTCGCCCGCCGCGAGGGCCGCGAGTTCGGCCTGAAGCTGACCAACACGCTGGTCGTGCAGAACCACCGCGGCATCATGGCCGGCGACCGCATGTACATGAGCGGCCCGCCCCTGCACGTGCTGGCGGTCGAGCTGCTGGCCCGCCTCGAGGCCGCGCTGCCCGGCCGCCTGCGGCTGGGCACGGCCGACACGGGCATCCCCGTCGCCTTCAGCGCGGGCGTCGACAAGGACAACGTGGCCGGCATGGTCGGCCTGGGCCTGCTGCCGGTGACCGTGTGCAGCGACCTGCTCAAGCCCGGCGGCTACGGCCGCCTGGCGCAGGGCCTGCGCACGCTGGCCAAGCAGATGAAGGCCGCGAAGGCGCCCGACCTGGCCGCTTGGCGCGCCCACTGCGAGCGCCAGGCCGCCGCCGCCGGCAGCCCCAGCGCGGCCGCCCACGCCGCGGCTGGCCTTGCGACGCCCGACGGCTGTGCGCGCTACACCGCCGCCGCCGTCCACGATCCGCTGCGCGTGGTCGACCACGACCTCGAGATGTTCGACTGCGCCGCCTGCGGCAACTGCGTCACCGTGTGCCCGAACAACGCCTTCCTGTCGGTGCCCACCGGCGTGCGCCCGCCGCTCAAGTCGCGCTCGCAGTACCTGGTGCTGGCCGAGCTCTGCAA
>CAINDZ010000426.1 GCA_903847545.1 uncultured bacterium
GCGTGGCGCCCTACATCTCCCTCTACGAGGAGGGCCTGCGCGGCAGCGCCTCGCCGCAGGACTTCGAGACGTTGATGCAGATGACCTACCTGACCGTCACGTCTCCCCGCGAGGACGAGACGGCCTTCAAGTCGCTGCTCGAGCGGCAGCGGTCGTTCCTGCAGAACCGCGCGGCCGACCCCGAGTCGGCCTTCCGCGACAGCATCACGACGATGACCACCTGCGGGCACCCGCGGCGCCAGCCGCCCCGCGTCGAGGACCTGGACAAGCTGGACCTGCCCGGGTCGCTGGCCTTCTACCGCGACCGCTTCGGCGACTGCAGCGACTTCACGTTCTTCCTGGTCGGCGCCATCGACCTGGCCAAGGCCGAGCCGCTGGTGTGCACCTGGCTGGGCAACCTGCCGGGCAACGGCCGGCGCGAGACGTGGCGCAACGAGGGCGTGCCCATCCCCCACGGCAAGCGCGAGCGCACGCTGCACCGCGGCACCGAGCCCAAGGCGATGGTCGAGATCGACGCCTTCGGCGAGCGCGACTGGAGCTGGAAGGAACAGTACGCGATGGAGTCGCTGATCGACGCGCTGCGCATCCGCCTGCGCGAGGCGATCCGCGAGGACAAGAGCGGCACGTACGGCGTGCGCGTGGGCGGCGGCCTGAACCGCATCCCGTTCGGCTTCACGCAGCTGACGATCAGCTGGGGCTGCGACCCGGCGCGCGTGGACGAACTGACCAAGGCGGTCTGGGACGAACTGATCAAGGTGGCCGGCCTGGGCGTGGACCAGGCCACGCTGGACAAGGTCATCGCCACCCAGCGGCGCGACGACGAGACCGCCCTCAAGCGCAACGACTACTGGCTGGACCAGCTGGCGCGCCACCAGCGCCAGGGCACCGACCCGCACCTCATCCTGAAACGGAGCGAGCTCATCGACAGCCTGACCAACGACATGATCACGGCGACGTTGCGCAAGACGCTGGCGCCGGACAACACGGTGAAAGTGGTGCTGAAGCCGGAGGCGCAGTAGCGGCTCGTCGATAGGATCCCACCCGGCACACGGGCGGGACAACACGCGAACGGGCCGGGCGCTGTCGCCCGGCCCCGTTTCTTTGCCTCCTCCATCGCCCGGCGCCATCGGTCCACATCGACTTGCGCCGGCGCAAGTCGGGCGCGGGTCCTGCAATCACTTCAACATCGTCACCTTGCGTACGTCCACCTGGTCGCCGGCGCGGGTCTCCACGAAATACAGCCCCGCGGGCAGCGTGGCCCCGCGCTCGTCGCGGCCGTTCCACAGGACGCTGCCGGTTGCCTGCGCCACCGGGCCGTCCAGCAGCGTGCGGACCAGCCGGCCGCGCGTGTCGTAGACCTTCATGACGACCGGGCCGGGCGCGGGCAGCGCGTAGTCGAGCGTCACCGCGGGATTGAACGGGTTGGGGTGGCTGCGGACCTGCAGCGCGCCCGGCGCGGCGGGCGGCGGCGCGGCGCTGGCGCAGTTGCCCCACCCGTCGAGCGGCATGTAGCCGGTGGCATCGGCCAGCAGGAGCGCGCGCGCCGACACCCGCCCGCCCCAGCCGGGCGGGTCCATGACGTACGAGAGGTCGCATGGCAGCGAGACGACCTGGTTGCCGCCTGCGGTGCAGAGCGTGGCCGCCGACGCCGCGTACGGCGTCGAGACGCCGTCTGGCGCAGTGAACTGCGCCAACCGCTGCGAGCCCGCCAGGGGCACGACGTTGTCGAAGTCGTTGATTGTCGCACAGCCGCCGTAGTCGAGCCAGGCGTCGAGACTATGGAACACCGGGTTGCCCGTCACGCGCGCCACGCGCGGGACCAACTGCCCGTCGATGTCATTGCGCACGTCGCCGTCGACCAGCGCCACGCCCAGGCGATTCGCCAGAAACGCCGCGCCGGCGCTGCCGGTTGTCGATAGCGACACAGCGAGGTCGTCGCCCGCCAGCAGCATCCAGCGCCCTCCCGCCGACAGCCAGGATTCGAGGAGGCCGAGGTCGTTGCCGGCATCGCCGTAGAAGTCGCCGTTCGACAAGGTGTAGGTGCCGAGGTCCCCGCAGGTGTAGAGAAGGTTGTCGTAGCCCGCGACCTGCGCGGCCGTGGCGCGGCCGCCGAGGCCGTTGCCGACCCCCGACGAGGCACCGTGCGTGTGGAAGACGTCGTAGTCGATACCGCGCTGCAGGCACAGCTCGCGCAGGGCGCCGGTCCACTCGTCATCGTTGCCGCGATTGCCCGCATCGTTCCACAGCAGCAGGCGCGGCTGGGCGCCCTGGGCGTTGCTGACGCTGGGCAGGCAGTTGACGGTGTACAGCCACGGCCAGCGCGAGGCATCGGGACTGCCGTAGCCCGAGAGGTCGGCCGGCGCCGTCGTCGTGCGGGTGTCGCCCCCGACGACGTCGCTGGCCGCGAAGTAGTAGTGCAGCACGTCGCCGGGGAACAGCATGCCTGTGTCGGGCAGGTCGAAGTTCCAGCGGTTGGCGATGACACCGCCCGATGAGTTGCGCGTGACGCGGCCGGTGACCGAGCCGTTCGTCTGGCCGGCGGCCAGCGCGGTGCGGTGCGCATCTGTGAAGAGCGGGTTCTTCACCGCGAACTGCCAGTGCAGGACGGGCGTGGACAGCGTCGCGCCCGAGCGCGGCGCGACGTCCACCCAGATGGAGTCGCCGGGGTCGTTGCGGCTGTGGGTCTTCGCCGAGATGTTCGCCGCCA
>CAINDZ010000427.1 GCA_903847545.1 uncultured bacterium
AGGTCGTGGCCGCGGTGCGCTGCGACGACCACGAGCCGTACGGGCCGCGGATGCTGGCCCGCCTCGATCGCATCCTCGCGGAGACGGGAGCGGCCCGCGTCGTGACCACGGCGAAGGACCGCGTGAAGCTGGCGCCGGTCTGGGGCGCACGCCCGCCGTTGTCGGTCCTCGACATGCACGTGGCGTGGGAGGGCACGACGACGCTCCCGGAGCTGGTCCGGGAGCGCCTGGATGCCGTCCGCCGTGGCAGTCCTGTCGCGGGCTAGTTGTCCGAGATCGCGCCCAGGAACGTCACCGTGGTGCCGGCCGGGACCTCGACCTCGTGCTCGCTGCCTTCCGCATGGCCATAGAAGACCAGGCTGAGGTTCGCCGTGTAGACCTCGGCGCTGCCGGCGGCCGGGTACCACGGCTCCTGCTTGATCTCCTGCGGGCAGAGCAGGAACGACACCTGGAACTCGTCGTTGATGGGCACGCGAGCCGAAAGGTTCCCGCGCGTGACGTTGTACGTCGTGAGCTCGGCCGGCGCATTCGGGCCGGGCGTCCACGTCGCCGAGTAGCCGGTGATGATGAACGCGCTGTAGGCGCCCTCGGGGGTGATCGTGGAGGCCGCACTGTACGGACGCGCCCAGAACAGGACCGTGATCATGTCCAGCGGCACGTAGTCGTCGTCGGGGTTGGCGGGGTCGCCGGCGTTCAGCGCCGCCGAGACGACGGGCACGCCGTCGTTGATCTTCTGCACCGAGCAGACCACGGTCTGCCATTCGTTGTTGTCGTTCAACGCGCAGCCGGACGCGAGCAGCGTGACGGCGAGAAAGGCCAGCAAGGCACGGGATTTCACTTTAGGATCCTCCTGGTGGACAGGCATCCGCCCCCATGTGTATCTTCCACGGCGCAATTGAGATCGACCGCCCGCCGCGGGCCTTTAGCGCAATCATCGTGCGTGTTCCCAGCGGTTTCCGGGCCAGTTCCCGCCATCCCGGGTGGTTTCCCATGACGCCCCAGAACGCCCCCGAGACCGTGGTCAGCCGTTGCCTGGTGATCGGTTCGGGGATCGCCGGCTTGCAGTTCGCCCTGTTGGCGGCCCAGGGCGGGCCGGTCCGCGTCGTGACGAAGAAGGAAAGCCGGGAGAGCAGCACCAACTACGCGCAGGGGGGCATCGCGGCCGCCGTCTCGCCGTTGGACGACTTCGCGTCCCACGTCCGGGACACGCTCGAGGCGGGGGACGGCCTTTGCCGCGAGGACGTGGTGCGGCGGATGGTCGAGGCCGGCCCGCGCCTGATCGACCGCCTGCTGGGCTACGGCGTGGCGTTCAGCCGCGAGGCCGACGGCGGCCTGGCCCTCGGGCGCGAGGGCGGCCACACCCGGCGGCGCGTCCTGCACTGCCGCGACCTGACCGGGCGCGAGATCGAGGAGCGCCTGCTGGCCGCCTGCACCGCCCACGCGAACATCACGGTCGACGAGGACCACATGGGGCTGGAGCTGGTCCGCGGCGCCGAGGTCGGGCTGGACGGGGCGGCCGCCGCGCGCATCGTCGGCGCCCGCGTGCTCGACCGCCGGACGCGGCAGGTTGTCCTGCACCTGGCCGACGCCGTGGTGCTGGCCACCGGGGGCTGCGGCAAGGTCTACCTGTACACGAGCAACCCCGACATCGCGACCGGCGACGGCCTGGCCATGGCGTTCCGCGCCGGCGCCGAGCTGCGCAACCTCGAGTTCGTCCAGTTCCACCCGACGTGCCTCTTCCACGCCGAGGCCAAGAGCTTCCTCATCAGCGAAGCCGTGCGCGGCGAGGGCGCGGTGCTCATCAACCACCGCGGCGTGCGCTTCATGGCGCGCCACCATCCGCAGGCCGACCTGGCGCCGCGCGACGCCGTCGCGCGCGCCATCGACCAGGAGATGAAGGCCAGCGGCGAGAACTGCGTCTACCTGGACCTGCGCCACCTCGACCGCGCCATGGTCGAGGCGCGCTTCCCGAACCTGGTGGCGGCGTGCCGGCGCTTCGGCCTGGACATGGCCGGCGAGCCGGTGCCCGTGGTGCCGGCCGCGCACTACATGTGCGGCGGCGTCGCGGTCGACCTCGAGGCGCGCACCACGCTGCCCGGCCTGTTCGCGATCGGCGAGACCGCGTGCACGGGGATCCACGGGGCCAACCGGCTGGCGAGCAATTCGCTGCTCGAGGCCGTCTACTTCGCCGAGAGCGCCGCCGCCGCGGTGGCCGCCGAGCCGCGCCTGTTCGGCGCCAGGCTGCCGGTCGTGACCGCGCCCGGCGCCGAGGCGACCGCCGGCCGCGCCGCCACGCTGCCGGTGGTGGTCGAGCACGACTGGGACGAGCTGCGCCGGGTGATGTGGGACTATGTCGGGATCGTCCGCGATCGCGAGCGGCTCGAGATCGCCCTCGGCCGCGTCCGGGCCATCCGCCGCACTGTCGAGACCGTGCGGCGCCGCGCGCTGCCGACGCCCGAGCTGGCGGAGCTGGCGAACATCGCGCTGCTCGGCGAGCTCATCGTCATCTGCGCGCTGTCGAGGCCCGAGAGCCGCGGCCTGCATTACACGCTCGATCATCCAGGCCGGCAGCCGGTCGCCGTGGACACGGTGATCCGGCGCGGCGTGCCCCTGGCGGGCGAGGCCTGCTGGGAAGCCCCGGGCGCCGACGTTGGCTGAGCCCTGGCACGAGACGGCCTTCGGGGCCTTCTACCCGGTGCTGTACGCCCATCGCGACGCGGCCGAGGCCCGGCGCTGCCTGGACCTGCTGCCGCGCCTGGCGCCGCTCGACGCGGTCCCCGGGGGCGCGGTCCTGGACCTGGGCTGCGGGGATGGCCGGCACCTGGCGCAGTTGGCGCGGGCCGGATTGCCCGCCGTCGGCCTGGACCTGTCCGGAGCCCTGTTGCAGGCGGCGCGCGGGTGCGGCGCCCCGCTCGTGCGCGGGGACATGCGGCACCTGCCCCTGCGACCGGCATGCTGCAGCGCGGTGCTGTCGCTGTTCACGGCCTTCGGTTACTTCGGCGCCGCCGCCGATGGCGCGGTGGTCGCCGGCATCGGCGCCACGCTGGCCGCGGGCGGACACTGGTACCTCGACTACCTTGACGCCGACCGGGTGAGGGACGAGCTGGCGACCGGGCCGATCGCCCGTGAACGCCGCGCGGGCCCGTTGGTGGTGCGCGAGGAACGACGCCTGGCGCCGGGCGGGCATGCCGTGGGCAAGCAGGTGACGCTGCATCCGGACGGCGGACAGGCGGCCGCCGCGGCCGCGCTGGGTGTGGGGCCGCAGGGACTGCACTACGAGGAGCGCGTCCACCTGTACGACCGGCGTGAGCTCGACGACATGGCCGGGCGTGCGGGCCTGCTGCGTGTCGCGTCCGCCGGCGACTATGACGGCGCCCCCCTGGGAAGCGGGCCGCGCTGGCTGCTCGTGTACCGGAAGGAGGCGTGACCGTGAAACTGGACTGGCAGGCGGGCCCCCCGCTGGCGGCAGGCCGGCACGGGGCGATGTTCGACGCCTGGGTCGCCGCTCCCGGCGGCGCGGCGGCCGCGGATACCCGGCGGGCGCTCGACGAGCCTTCCTGGATGGCAAGTTCCACCATTTCGGGCATGGGCTGTTTTCCGCGCAGGAAGATAATGGCGCGCACATCCGCCATCTGGGCGGTGCGGATAACCT
>CAINDZ010000428.1 GCA_903847545.1 uncultured bacterium
CCGTCGGCGCTGTCGATGACCACGGGCACGCCGTCGGCGCCGGCGGCCGCGGCCTCGCGCCGGATCTCCTCGGCGGCGGCGCCCACCAGCTCGCCGAAGCGCGCGCCGTGCCGCGCCGACAACGCCTCGACCAGGGCCCGCGATCGCGTCACCAGCAGCGCCAGCTCGCGCTCGGCGCGCGCCACCGCCGGTGCGTCGGCCCGCCGCGCGCGTGCCGCTGCGGCCAGGTGGCGCCGCAGCGCCGCGATGATCGCCACCGTGCGCACCAGTTGCCGGAAGGTGCCGAGACCGCCGGCGGCCGTGCGGGCGTGGCGCAGGTGCAGCCGGCGGATGTCGGTGATGATGGCACTGGCATCGCGGGCATCGTCGTCACGGTAGCGGCCCTCGCACCACTCGCGGATGAACCCGGCCAGGCGCGCCAGCTTGGCGGCCATCTCGTGCGAGAGGTCGGCGCGCAGGTGGTCCAGCGTCTGGCGCGCCGGCGCCGGGCCCGCTGCGGCGCGCAGGCAGGCCGCCGTGGCGGCGATCGCGTGAAGGACGGGCGGCATCATGGATCCCCGGGTTTGAATGGGCACCATCATGAGAGTAGGTGGCCCTGGTGCGGGCGGTCAATGGGGCGCCCACCCGGATTCCGGAAAATGGACGCCTTTCCGGAAGTTGGCTGCCGACGTTCGGATTCCGAACGCGGGGCCCGTCCACAAGGCGGAAAGGCGCGGCTGCCGGTCCGCGTAATGTATTGAGATGTATATGATTACGCAGTTTCGTTTTTGTCCGGCCACCTGCGACTGACGGGCACGCCTTGTGCGAACCCCCCCTTCTGCGGCGCCGGGGGACCCGGCCAGGTGGCTTGGGCGAGGCTGTCAGGTCGCCTTCCGGCGCCGCCTTCGATTCCGTGCCGGTTCCGTCGACTTCCTGCGCTTCTCCATTAGTATGGTGCACGGGGTTGATGGGTGATGAGGGGCCGATCCCTGGGCGATGGGCATGCAGGGCAACGATGGGGACATGTTCGCTCCCCGCGCACCAGCTACATGATGATGTCGAGGAGGGGGCCCCTTTGCGCGGGGGGCTCCCTTTTTCGTCCCGGGCCGGCCGCGACCGACCGCCGCCTTGCCCCGGCCGTCCGCCACCGCTAGACTGCCATCCTTGGCCTTGTCCGCCCCTCCCCGGCGGGTGGGCCCCACCACGCCAGACCCGCCCCGGGGGCGGGGGAAGATGGGATCTCCCATGCACAGGTTCATCGCGCGCGCGGCTGTCATCGGCCTGGTCCTTGCGGCCGTGGCCACCCTCCTGCCCGGCTGCTCGGGGGGCCGCAAGGCCCAGCACGAGGTCTGGGTCATCGGCCTGGACGGCGGCGACTGGGACATCATCGGGCCGGTCATCGACGCCGGGCGCATGCCCAACCTGAAGAAGCTGCGCGACGAGGGCGCGTGGGGTCGGCTGCGCAGCGAGCAGCCGCTGCTGTCGCCGGTGCTGTGGACGAGCATCGCGACCGGGCGCTCGCCCGACAAGCACGGCGTCACGTGGTTCATGTCGACGACGCCCGACGGGCAGAAGATCCCCATCAGCAGCCGCAGCCGGCAGGTGCGCGCGATGTGGGACATCGCCAGCGAGAACCAGCTGAAGGCGGGCGTGATCGGGTGGTGGGCGACCTGGCCGGTCGAGCCGATCAACGGGTTCATGGTCAGCGACTACGTGGGCTGGCACAGCTTCGGCATCACCGGGCGCGGCGTCGACGATGCGGGCAAGGTGTGGCCCGAGGCGTACGCCAAGGATGTCGCGAAGCTCTTGCCGGCGCCCGAGTCGATCTCCGTCGAGCAGGTGGGGCGCATCGTGAACCTGCCGGCCGACAAGCTCACCGTGGCCACGGCCGCGACCGACGGCCCGTACAGCAACCCCATTTCCCACCTGCGGCAGGCGATGGCGACGGCGCGCGGGTACACCGACATCGCGCTCGACCGCCTGGCGAAGGATCGCCCGCAGTTCCTGGGCGTGTACTTCGAGGGCACGGACGCGGCGATGCACCTGTTCAACAACTTCGCGCCGCCGAAGCAGGCGTGGGTCAGCGACGCCGACTACGCGGCGTACAACGACGCGGTGGCGGCGTACTGGTCGTGGCAGGACGAGCTGATCGGCGAGCTGCTGGCCAAGCGCGGCCCGAACACGACGATCGTCGTGTGCTCGGACCACGGGTACCGCACCGGCGACGAGCGGCTGAAGGAGGAGCAGGTCGACATCGAGCTGGCCGACGCCTCGCACATGATCGACGGCATCGTCGTGCTGAACGGACCGGGCGTGCGCGCGGGGGCGCAGGTGACGGGCGCGGGCATCTACGACATCGCGCCGACGGTGATGCAGCTGCTGGACCTGCCGGTGGCGGGCGACCTTAACGGGCAGGTGCTGGCCGGCGCGCTGACGAGCGAGTTCCGCACGCAGCATCCGCTGAAGCAGGTGGCGACATGGGAGACGACGCCGCTGCAGCACAGCGGGCAGGTGGTCAACGACCCGGAGGCCGCCGCG
>CAINDZ010000429.1 GCA_903847545.1 uncultured bacterium
AAGGACGGATCGAAGGAGGAGGTCGTGCTCGAGCACACCTTCACCGACGAGCAGATCTCGTGGTTCAAGGCCGGCTCGGCGCTGAACAAGATCAAGGCGGGCGGGCGCTAGCCCGGCCGCAGGGTACGCAGACGGCGACGGCCGCTCCCGGCGGGGAGCGGCCGTCGTCGCGTCCAGGACTGTCGCGGGGGCGACGGCGCCACCTGAAGGCTCAAGTTGTGGACTAACAAGATGTTAATTGTGGCATTTCCATTGGGAATGTCGTGATATTTTGAGATAACAATTTGGGTTTATTTTTGTCCAGACAAACGAAATTCATTGGCCGGCAAAGCCGTCCATGGTAGGATCAAGAACAGTCGACGCACTGAACCGCCCGTCACTGCAGCCGCCGCCCGCGCCCGGGCCGGCGCTGCCTTCGTCCCCCTCATGGAGGGCTTCCTGATGTCCACGTCCACGTCCCTGCGCCGGCTTTCCCTGGCGCTGCTGCTGGCCACGCTGGCCGGCGCCTCCCTGGCCGCGGCGGCGACGCCGTCGGGCCCGATCGATCCCCTGGCCGTGCAGGGCCCCGTCGCCCTGGAGTACGCGGTGAAGGCCCTGGCGGCCGTCCCCGCGTTCGACGCCATGCCGGTCGACCGCGACGTCGCCCTGACCGAGGACATCGCGCGCGAGGAGGCGGGCGAGGCCCCGCGGTTCGCGCTGCCGCAGGCGGTCAGCATGACGCCCGAGACGACCGGGGGCTGGGAGCAGCTGGACGAGCGGTTCGTGATGTGGCGCCTGCGCGTGACCGCGCCCGGCGCGCTGTCGCTGAACCTGGGCTTCACCGAGTACCGCCTGCCCAAGGGCGGCCGGCTGACGCTGTACCCGACCGACGTCAAGGCCTTCGACGACCCGCGCGGCGTGCGCACCTTCACCGACCGGGACAACGAGGAGCACGGCCAGCTGTGGACGCCGGTCGTCGTCGCCGACGACATCATGGTCGAGCTGGTGCTGCCGGTCGAGTCGCGCCACGACTACGACCTGGTGCTGGGCTCGGTCAACCGCGGCTACCGCTTCTTCGGCGAGAGCGCCGCGCAGATGAAGGAAGACAAGGCCGGCACGTGCAACGTCGACGTCATCTGCCCCGAGGGCGATGCCTGGCGCCTGGAGATCAACTCGGTGGGCGTCATCTCGACCGGCGGCTCGCTGTTCTGCACCGGCTCGATGCTGAACAACTCCGCCCAGGACGGCACCCCGTACTTCCTGACCGCCAACCATTGCGGCATCACCAGCGGCAATGCGGCCTCGCTGGTCGTGTACTGGAACTTCCAGAGCCCCACCTGCGGCGCCCAGAGCGGCGGCAGCCTGACCGACTTCCAGACCGGCGCGGTCTTCCTGGCCGCCTCGTCGACCTCCGACTTCACGCTGGTGCGGATGGATGACCCCGTCAACGCGGCCCACAAGGTCTCGTTCGCGGGCTGGGACAAGTCGTCGGCCGACCCGACCAGCGCCACGGCCATCCACCACCCGAACTGCGACGAGAAGAGCATCTCGTTCGAGAACAACCCGACCAGCACCACGTCGTACCTGAACGCGGCCGTGCCGGGCGACGGCTCGCACATCTGCATCACCGACTGGGACACCGGCACGACCGAGCCGGGCTCGTCGGGCTCGCCGCTGTTCGACCAGAACCACCACGTGGTGGGCCAGCTGCACGGCGGCTACGCGGCCTGCGGCAACAACTCGTCCGACTGGTACGGCCGGTTCTCGCGCTCGTGGACCAGCATCAGCGGCTGGCTGGACCCGACGGCCAGCGGCGCGAGCAGCATCAACACCTACGCCCCCTGGGCCACGGGCATGGCCGTGACCGGCGGCGCCTTCGCCAGCGAGGGCAGCTACGGCGGGCCGTTCAGCCCGACGAACGCCACCTACGTGGTGAAGAACAACAACTCGTCCCCGATCTCCTATGACGTGTCGGACGACGTGGCGTGGACCGACATCACCAACGGCAGCGGCACGCTGGCCGCCGGCGCCTCAGCCACCGTCACCGTCTCGCTGAACGCCGGCGCCAACACGCAGTCCAACGGCACCCACACCGGGACCGTGACGTTCACCAACCTGACCGACGGCCAGGGCAACACGACGCGCGCGATCTCCCTGAAGGTGGGCGTGCCCACGGTCCAGGTCAGCTTCCCGCTGGACACCAACCCGGGCTGGACGCTGGGCACCGGCTGGGCGTGGGGCGTCCCCACGGGCGGCGGCGGCGCCTACGGCACCAAGGACCCCACGAGCGGCCACACCGGCGCCAACGTCGTCGGCTACAACCTGGCCGGCGACTACCCGAACAACATGGCCGAGTCCCACCTGACGACGACGGCCATCGACTGCTCGACCATGACCGGCACCGTGCTGAAGTTCTGGCGCTGGCTGAACGTCGAGCAGCCGTCGTACGACCATGCCTACATCCGCGTGAGCACCGACGGCGGCGCCACCTGGACGCAGGTCTGGACGAACCCGGCCACGATCACCGACGCCGCCTGGTCGCAGGTCAGCTACGACATCAGCGCGCTGGTGGACGGCAAGCCGAGCGTGCTCATCCGCTGGACGATGGGCACCTCCGACGGCAGTTGGACGTATTCGGGCTGGAACATCGACGACGTCGAGCTGTGGGCGCTGCCCAGCTACGTCTCGGGCGTCGGCGACACGCCCGTGCGCCGCATCACGGTCGGCAACCACCCGAACCCGTTCAACCCGCTGACCAAGGTCGAGTTCGCGCTCGAGACGGCCGGCCCCGTGCGGCTGGACGTGTACGACATGCACGGCCGGCTGGTGCGCCAGCTGGTGTCGGGCAGCCTCGAGGCGGGCGCGCACAGCGTGGTCTGGGACGGCCTGGACGGCGACGGGCGCAAGGCCGGCAGTGGCGTCTACCTGGCCCGCCTGCAGGCGAGCGGCCAGGTGGCCGAGCACAAGATGGTGCTCCTGAAGTAGCTCGTCGCGAGGGCCGCAGGAAGCAAGGCGGACCGGTCGCGATGACCGGTCCGCCTTCGTCTTGCTGCGCGTGGGACGGGTTACCGGGTTTCCATGAAGTCGCCGCCGATGCCCACCGGCACGTGGCGCAGCGAGCCGATCGTGATGCCGGCCAGCATGCGCTCGTTGTCGTTGACGCCGACGAAGAAGCCGGGCTGCACCTTTCCGACCTTTACCAGGCCGGGGTACAGGTTCAGGCGGTAGCGGTAGTCCTTCGAGCGCGCGAACTGCAGCGACGCCAGCAGCGAGTTGTCGCGGTCGTAGAAGAACCCGCCCGACACCGCCAGGTCGACCGTCTTGCTGAGGTTGTCCAACTCCAGCAGGTTCTTCGCCCGCAGCCCCAGGCCGAAGCTGAAGCAGCGGCCCTGGTCGTCGGTGTGCGACAGGCCCAGTTCGGCGTCGGCGCCCCAGTGGTAGAAGATGGCGCGGTGCCCACCGGGGTCGAGGTTGTACTTCATCACGTAGTTCTGGCCGTTGTTCTGCAGTTCCTGCGTCTCGGGCATCCAGATGGCCGGGTACGACCAGTCGGCCATGTGCAGCCGCTGGCCGAAGAAGCGCGCCACGTTTTCGTGGCTGAACAGCCAGACGCCCGCCGGGTTGAAGATCCAGAAATCGGCCACCGGGTCGGCGTTGCGCCCGACATAGCCGTCGTTCTCGACCACCTCGTTCAGGAAGTGGTAGCAGAACAGCGTGGCCCCCGCCCAGGTGCGCGAGTGCTCGACGCCGTGGTAGCGGTAGTACTCCTCCATGGCGCGGTAGCTCATGCCGCCGCCCAGGAGGTGGTTCATGTAGTTGGGCCAGTACTGCCCGCCGTTGGTGCTGAACGAGACCGGCAGCACCTCGCGCTGGAAGAAGTCCCAGAACCCGGCGTGCGAGACGGCCCACTGCGGGTGCAGCAGGTTGTCGACCACGTTGCGGGCGCCGGTGGCGTAGTCGATGTCGCCGGGGCGGTTCGAGCGGTTCTCCATCTGCATGATGCCGAAGCCGCCGTTGACGATCAGGCGCAGCGGGTGCACCAGCGACTGCGAGCCGTAGTCCAGGCCGCGGTAGTAGTAGTAGGTGCCGCGGTGGCCGGGGACGGTGTCGGGCAGGGCGGGGGCCGCCGCGGCGCGGGGCGCGCCCGCGAGCGCGCAGCCCAGCGCCAGCGCCAGGCCCGCGATCCACGCTCCCGGCTGTCTTCGCAAGTGGCGCGCCCCTGTCATACGAGGTCGATGATCGACCCGAAATCGGGGTCGAACAGCCGCTTGTAGATGCGCGAGGCGAACCCGTCGGTCATCCCGGCCAGGTAGTCGCAGATGACCCGGGCGCCGGCGCGCCGGTCGCCGCCGGCGCGGGCGATCTCGGCCTCGAAATCGCGCGATAGCAGGGCGTTTTTCGGGGCGCCGTCGCTGAGGTAGTTGTCGGCCAGGGCGTTGAACACGCGCTCGAGCATGAAGCCGCCCTTGTGCTCGAGCTGGCAGACCTGGGGCGAGCGGAACACCAGTTGCCGCGCCAGCCGCGCATACAGCTTCTGCTCGCGCACGACCTCGGGGTCCAGCTCGACGCCGAACCGGTAGCGGTTCGTGCGGTCGCTCATGAAGTTCGCGCGCTCGACCAGCGTGCAGGCCTCGACGAAGTTGCCGATGCGGCGGTTCATCACGCGCTCGAGGTCGCCGGCGTTGATGGCGGCCAGCAGCGCCTCGATCAGCGCCGCCTCGTCGGCGGCCAGCGACTGCTCGGCGGCCCAGCGATGGACGCGCGCCTCGGTGACGAACCCGGCGTTGACGCTGTCGACCAGGTCGTTCAGCGAGTAGGCGGTGTCGTCGGCCCAGTCCATCACCTGGCACTCGACGCTGCGCAGCGCGTTGCGCTCGCGGCCCGGCGCCAGGTCGGCGGGGAAGGGACGGCCGTCGAAGACGAAGTCCAGGTAGCGCTGCTGCTCGTCGTACAGGAAGTGGCGCTGCGGGTTCTCCCACTCGCGGAACAGCGTCTTGTACTTCAGCACGCCGTCCATGAACGCGCGCGAGGGATTCAGGCCGCGCCGGCTGCGCCCGCTGGTGAAGATGATCTCGGTGATCAGGCGCAGCGTCTGCGCGTTGCCCTCGAAGCCGCCCCACGGCGTCATCAGCCGGTGCAGCGTGGCCTCGCCGGCATGGCCGAAGGGCGGGTGCCCGATGTCGTGGGCCAGCGCCACCGACTCGACCAGCGACGTGTCCAGGTGGAAGTCCGGGCCCAGGTGTGGGCTGGTCGCGTTCAGGCGCCGCGTGATCGAGCCGGCGATCTGCGCCACCTCGATCGAGTGCGTCAGCCGCGTGCGGTAGAAGTCGTACTCGCCCGACAGGAAGACCTGCGTCTTGGCCTGCAGCCGCCGGAAGGCGGCATTGTGGATGAGCCGGTCGTGGCCGCGCTGGAACACCGAGCGGTAGTCGGGCTGCCGGGGCTCGAGCTCCTCGGTGTCGAAGTCGGTGTAGAAGGTGTTGCTCATCGGCTCTGGGTACTCCCGCCGGCCCGGCGCTGGCGCGCCGCCTCGTAAAGGAGCACGGCCGCGGCTGTCGCCACGTTCAGCGAGTCGCCGGCGCCGTGCATGGGGATCCTCACCGTGCCGTCGCAGGCGGCCTTCAGCGTGGGCGTCAGGCCGTCGTGCTCGGCGCCCAGGACCAGGGCCACCGGGCCGGCCAGGTCGCAGGCGTCCCAAAGATCGGCGCCCGCGGGGTCGGCCGCCAGCATCCGCACGCCGCGCGCCCGCAGCCAGGCGGTGATCTCGTCGCGCGGCGCGGCCACCGTGGGCACCGTGAAGTAGGCGCCGCGCGAGGCGCGCAGCACGTTCGGGTTGTCGGTGTCGGCGCCGCCGCAGGCCAGCACCGCGTGGGCCCCGACGCCGTCGGCGATGCGCAGCACGGCGCCCAGGTTGCCGGGCTTCTCGACGTCCTCGAGCACCACGACCAGCGCCGGGCGCGAGGCCGGCAGCACCAGTTCCTCGAGGCGGCGCACGCGCCGCGGCGCCACCGCCAGCAGCCCGTCGGACCGTTCGCGGTAGGCGACCTTGTCCATGACCTGCTCGGTCACCTCGACGCCGGCCACGCCGCCGGCGCGGATGGCGTCGTACAGTGCGCGGCCAGGGCCGTCCAGGCGCGCCGGGCAGGCCCACACCTCGGTGAACGGGCAGCCGGCGGCGCGGGCGCGCTCGATCACCAGGCGCTCCTCGACCAGGAACAGGCCGGTCTCCTCGCGCTCGCGGCGGTCGCGCAGGCGCACCAGCGCCTTCACGCGGGGATTGGCCAGGCTGGCGATCTGCAGCGCGGGAATCACGGCTCAGTCCTCCTGCCGGCAGGCGGCGCGCACGGCCGCGGGCAGCGCCACCGGCCGGCGGCGCGCGTAGTCGAAGCACACCATCCCGGTCTCGACCAGCGCCACCTCGCGGTCGTCGGCCGCGCGGGTGACGCGCATCGCCAGGCGGAAACCCGCGCGCCCCGGTTCGACCGCGACGACGCAGAAGCGCAGCACGTCGCCGGCAAACGCCTCGGCGCGGTACGACAAGGCCGCGTCGGCCATGATGAGCCCGACGCCGCCGCAGTCCAGTTCGCTCCAGCCGTGGGCCGCCAGGAATGCCACCCGCGCCTCCTGCACCAGCGACAGCAACCGGTCGTTGCCCAGGTGGCCGCCGTAATTGAGGTCGGTCGTGCGCACGACGATCTCGCAGGAGAACGGGTAGGGCTCGCGGGACGCGAGGTCCAGGCGGGGCATGGCGCCTCCGGGCGGCGGGCAGGGGTGGCGGGCCGGTTCAAGGAGGGAAGATTAGCCCTCGCGGGCGTGCGCCGGAAGCGTTTTCCGGGCGGCGGACCGGTCCGGCGGCGGTTCGGGCCTGAAAAGGAGCCGGCCCGGGGAGCATCCCCGGGCCGGCCCTTGAAATCCGTCAGCGCCGAGGCGCCCACCGGACTAGCGGAACATGGCCTTCACGTTGCCGAAGCTGGCCGCGTCCTGGGTGCCCACGGGCACGAAGGGAGCCACGGTGACCGAGCCGAACGGGGCGACGTCGGTGTACCACACGCAGGCGCCGATCATCTCGAAGCCCCACTGCACGTGGCGGGCGGGGTCGTTGACCAGGTTCAGCGACAGGTTGAACTCGCCGGAGGCCGGCATGTCGATGACCTGCTGGTTGAACGACGAAAAGTCAGGGGCGAAGTCGCGGATGAAGACCTTGGCGACGTGGGCCGAGGTCAGCGAGTTCGTCAGGACGGTGCCCGTGAAGGTCAGCGTCTGGCCGGCGTACGAGCCGTCATCGACCTGGGCGTACGAGTCGGCGAACATGATCTTGTTGCCGGCATGGCCGGGCGCGCCGCCGCCGATGTACCAGTACTCGTTCGGATCGCCGATGACGTTCGGCGAGAGGGTCAGGTTGTCGCCGGAGAACGAGGCCACCAGGTCGGCGAAGCCCCAGCCGCTGCCCCACAGGTAGTTGTAGCCCAGATCGTACACGTTCATGTAGCCGTTGATGATCTGGGAGGAGCTGACCGTGACCGTCGCCGAGAACGCGGAACCCGCGATCATCAGGCAGGCCACCAGGGCGATGAGCGCCTTAGCATTGATGCGCATCTTCTGAGCCTTTCGTTGTGGGGGCGAGTTGGTCGATGTGGCTTTGTCGTCGCCTCGCCATGGCGTGGAGGCGCCGACGGATTGTCCGTCCCCGTGCTTCCATTGTAGACTATGTTCGGTTTCCGAATCAAGTCTGTTTTTTCGGTCCGGGTGCAAAAAAATGCGATACCGGGCGCTGCCCACGAACGCCGAGATCAAGTCGATTCTGGCCATTTCATAAATCACATTATCGCAATATGTTAAATAAACCGACCCTTCGGCGTCAAGTTACAGGGGCGGGGCTGGGATTCAGGCCGGCGTACCCTGCGGCAGGGCTTGTCGGGCGCCCCGCGAGGGCCCGGTGCGGGCGCGGCGCGGCGGCGCGCACACGTTCCATCTGCAGCCTTGCACCGGCGCGCCTCGTCGCGCATCCTGCCGCGCGCGCCAAACGCGACGCCATCCACGTGAACGCCAACCCGGAGCCCGCACCGTGAACCCGACCCACATCCAGGCCATCGCCGCCGAGCTCGACGTCGTCCCCGCCCGCGTGCTCGCCGCCGCCGAACTGCTCGACGGCGGCGCCACCGTGCCGTTCATCAGCCGCTACCGCAAGGAGGCCACCGGCGGGCTGGACGAGGTGGCCGTCACCGCGATCCGCGACCGGCTCGAGCAGCTGGCCGAGCTGGACAAGCGGCGCGAGGCCATCGTCAAGTCGCTCGAGGAGCGCAGCCTGATGACCGACGAGCTGCGGCGCGGCATCGCCCAGGCCGCCACGCTGGCCGTGCTCGAGGACCTGTACCTGCCGTTCCGGCCCAAGCGCCGCACGCGCGCCACCATCGCGCGCGAGCGCGGGCTCGAGCCACTGGCGCTGTGGCTGCTGGAGGGCGCGGCCGGCCCGGGGGCGGGCCCCTCGGCGGCCGATATCACGACCAAGGCCGCGGCGTTCGTCGATGCGGAGAAGGAGGTGCCCGGCCCCGACGAGGCGCTGGCCGGCGCCCGCGACATCATCGCCGAGACCGTCAGCGAGAACGCCGAGGTGCGCGCCGAACTGCGCGCCCTGTACCTGGACCAGGGCCAGGTCGCGACGCGCGTGGCGCGCGGCATGGAGCAGGAGGGCGCCAAGTTCCGGGACTACTTCGACTGGCAGGAGCCCGTGCGCACGGCGCCGGGCCACCGCGTGCTGGCGATGCGGCGCGGCGAGCGCGAGAAGTTCCTGCACATGGAGGTGACCGTGCCCGAGGAGCGCGCGGTGGCCATCGCGGCGCGGCCCTTCGCCACGCAGCGCGGCCCCGGGGCGACCGGCGCCTGCGCCGAACAGGTGCGGCAGGCGGTGCAGGACGGCTGGCGCCGGCTGCTGTCGGTGGCCATGGAGACCGAGATCCGCCTGGAGATGCGCCGGCGCGCCGACGAGGAGGCCATCACTGTCTTCGCGCGCAACCTGCGCGAGCTGCTGCTGGCCTCGCCGCTGGGCCAGCGCCGCGTGCTGGCGCTGGATCCCGGCTTCCGCACCGGGTGCAAGCTGGTCGTGCTGGACGAGCAGGGCGTGCTGAAGCACTACACCGCCATCTTCCCGCACACCGGCGGCCGCGGCGCGGTCGAGGCGGGGCAGGTCGTCAAGGACCTGGTCGCGAAGTTCAAGGTCGAGGCCGTCGCCATCGGCAACGGCACCGCCGGGCGCGAGACCG
>CAINDZ010000430.1 GCA_903847545.1 uncultured bacterium
CGGCGGCATCGACGGCGGCGCGGTGTACGTGTCCCGCGGTCGCACCGACGGCGGCGCGCCCGACAGCGTGCCCGACTTCGCGACCGGCAGCGGCGGCACGGCCGCCGACAGCCAGTTCGGCTTCGCCGTGCGCAATGCCGGCCGCTGGAACACCGACGCGTACGACGACCTGGCCGTCGGCGCGCCCTACAGCAACACGGCCGGCCTCGAGGCGGGCCGCATCGAGATCACCTTCGGCGCCACGACGCCCACCAGCGGCGGCGACCGCTACGTCAACGGCGCGGTCGCCGGCGACCACTTCGGCTGGTCGCTGGCGCGCGTGCACAACGTGCTCGGCGCCGCCGCCGAGGACCTGCTCATCGGCGCCCCGGGCGCCGACACGCCGGCCGCCGACGCGGGCCGCGCCTACGTCTTCCGCGGCGGCGCGTCGTCGCAGGCCTCGGCCGCGACGCTCGACACCTATGCCGATGTGCCGCTGCGCGCCGGCACCGAGCCGGGCGACCTGTACGGGACCGCCGTGGCCTCGGCCGGCGACTTCGACAACGACGGCCTGTGGGACTTCGCGATCGGCGCCCCCGCCGGCAGCAGCGAGCCCACCGGGGCGCTGTCGGGCTTCGTGCGCCTGGTGCATTCGTCCGCGGGTCCGGTGGCCAACCTCCTGCAGTCCTGGCGCGCGGCGTGGGTCACCGGCGTGCGCGAGGGGCAGGTCGACCTCGCCTTCACCCTGTCCGAGCCGGTCGCCGGCATCGCGCGCGTGGCGATGTCACGCATCGTGCGCGACGCCGCGGGCGACGTGCGCGACACGGCCCCGGTCTGGTCCGGCACCGCGTTCGCGGGCCCGGCGCGCGCCGGGATCCTGGTCACCGACGGCGCCGGCTACCGCTTCCTGGATGCCGGCCCGGTCGCCGTGCCCGAGGGCGGCTCGCTGGCCTATGCCGTCACGGCGACGACCGTGGACGGCCTCGCGCTGCCCGTCGGCGAGCTGGCCGGTCCCGCCGGCCCGGCCCCGGCGTTCGGCCTGGCGGTCGCCGTCTTCCCGAACCCCAGCAGCAGCGCGGCGGCCGTGTTCAGCTTCCGCGCGCTGCCCGGCGACGCGGTCGCGGTCAACATCTTCGACGTGCGCGGCCGCCTGGTGCGCGAGCTGTACCGCGGCGACGGCACCGGCGCCTGGGGCCAGGTGGCGTGGGACGGCCGCGACATGGCCGGCCGGCAGGTCTCGGCGGGCGTCTACTTCCTGGGCGCGCATTCGTCCGAGGGCACGCGCACGACGCGCCTGACCCTGGTGCGATGAGCGCAGCCCTGCCCGGCGATGCGGCCGCCCTGCGCGCCCCGAACGCGCCCGGCGACCGCATCGAGCTGCACACCCACCTCGAGGGCTCGGTCACACCGGCCCGCCTGGCGGCCCTCTGCGAGCGCCACGGGCGCCCGGGGCTGGCCGCCGAGTGCTTGGCGCCCGGCGGGCAGGCCTTCCTGTTCGACGGCTTCCACGGCTTCCTGGAACTGTACAAGCGGGTCACCGGCGTGATGCGCACGCCGCGCGACTTCCACGACCTGGCCCTGGACCTGGCGGCGCAGCTGCGTGACGACGGCGTCGCCTACGCCGAGGTGTCGGTCTCGTACGGCGTGATGCTGGTGCGCGGCATCGACCCCGGGCCGGTACAGGCCGCGCTGGGCGAGGCGGCGGCCGAGGCCCGCGAGCGCGACGGCGTCACGCTGCGCTGGCTGCCGGACGCCGTGCGCCAGTTCGGGACGGAGGCGGCGTGGCGCGCCTGGGAGTGCGCCGAGCGCGCGGGCCGCGCGCAGGGCGTGGTCGGGTTCGGGCTCGGCGGCGACGAGGTCACCGGGCCGGCGGCCGCGTTCGCGCCGCTGTTCGCCGCCGTGCGGCAGGCGGGCCTGGGCGTCAGCATCCACGCGGGCGAGGTCACGTCGATGGGCGAGGCCGCGCGCGACTCGATTCGCCAGGCGATCGAGGCCTGCGGCGCCGCGCGCCTCGGCCACGGGCTGGCCGCGGCCGGCGACCCGGCGCTGCTGGCCGAGCTGGCGCGGCGCGGCACGTTCGTCGAGCTGTGCCCGCGCAGCAACGTGGCCACCGGCGCCCTGCCGGCCCTGGCCGCGCACCCGCTGCGCGCCTTCCTGGACGCCGGCGTCCCGTGCTGCCTGAACACCGACGACCGCACGCTGTTCGGGCTGGACCTGCGCGGCGAGTACGCCGCCGCGCGCGCCGTGCTCGGCCTGACGGACGCCGAAGAGGCGGCCATGAACGCGGCGGCGGCGCGGGCCGCCTTTGCTGCGCCCGCGCCGCCGCGCTGAATCCCCGCCCCGGCCGCTAGTTCGTGCCGATCCCGCGGTGCTGGAGCATCGGGCCGATCTCGGGATCGCGCCCGCGGAACGCCCGGTACATCTCCGCATAGTCCATCGTGTTGCCCCGAGACAGGACCATGGCGCGGAAACGGTCGCCGTTGGCCCGCGTCAGGCCGCCGTTCTCGCCGAACCACGCGAATGCGTCGTTGTCCAGCATCTCGGCCCACAGGTAGGCGTAGTAGCCGGCGGCGTACTCGTCGCCCCAGATGTGGCGGAAGTAGCTGGAACGGTACCGCGGCGGCACCTTCGGCATCGCCAGGCCGGCCCGCTCGAGTGCGCGCGCCTCGAAGGTGTCCGCATCGGGGGCCGGCGACCCGGCCGGCAGCGCGTGCCACGCCATGTCCAGCTGCGCGGCGGCGAGCAGCTCGGTCAGCGCGTAGCCCTGGTTGAACGTCGCCGACTTGCGCACGCGGTCGACCAGTTCCTGCGGCATGGGCGCGCCCGTCTGGTAGTGCACGGCGTAGTGGGCGAACACGGTGGGCTCGAAGGCCCAGTGCTCGTTGATCTGCGAGGGCATCTCCACGAAGTCGCGCGCGGTGTAGCTGCCCGACAGCGTCGGGTACTTCTGGTCGGCGAAGATGCCGTGCAGGCCGTGGCCGAACTCGTGGAACATCGTCGAGACGTCGTCCAGGCTGATCAGCGCGGGCTGGCCCGCCGCCGGTTTCACGAAGTTGCAGCAGTTGAAGATCACCGGCTTGGTGCCGTACAGCTTCGTCTGCACGACAAGGTTGTCCATCCACGCGCCGCCGTTCTTGTTGTCGCGGGCGTAGAAATCGCCGTAGAACAGGGCGATCTGCGTGCCGTCCTGGTCGAGCACGTCGAACACGCGCACGTCCGGCTGCCACGTCGGCAGGTCGTGGCGCTCGCGGAAGGTGAGCCCGTACAGCCGGCTCGCGGCGTAGAAGACGCCGTCGACC
>CAINDZ010000431.1 GCA_903847545.1 uncultured bacterium
CCTCGATGGCCTCCTGCACCTTCGACTTGCGCCGCAGGCCGGCCGTGTCGATCAGCCGGATCGTCTTGCCGTGCCACTTGAGGTCGGTGTGGATCGAGTCGCGGGTGGTGCCGGAGATGTCGCTGACGAGCGCCTCTTCCCGGCCCACGAGGATGTTCAGCAGGGACGACTTGCCCACGTTCGGGCGGCCGAGGATCGCCACCTTGCAGTCGCAGGGGTCCTCCAGTTCGGCCTTGGGGAAGCCCTCGACGACGATGTCCAGCAGGTCGCCCACGCCGTGGCCGTGCAGGGCGCTGATGCCGAACGGCTCGCCCAGGCCCAGGTTGTTGAACTCGTAGATCGACAGGCGCTCGCCGTCGGTCTCGACCTTGTTGACGCACAGGACGACCGACTTGCCGGACTTGCGCAGGTCGCGGGCGATCGACTCGTCCCAGGCCATCGGGCCGACCTTGCCGTCGACCAGGAACAGGACCAGGTCCGCCTCGTCGATGGCCTCCCGGGCGATCTGGGTGACCTTGTCGTCGAAGTCGCCGGTGGTCTCGCCGAACGGGATGATGCCGCCGGTGTCCAGCAGCAGGAAGGGGTGCCCCGACCAGTCGGTGGTCTCGGCCACGCGGTCGCGGGTGACCCCGGCGGTCTCGTGGACGACCGAGCGGCGCTCACCGAGGACGCGGTTGAACAGCGTGGACTTGCCCACATTGGGACGGCCGACGATGGCGACGGTGCGCAGGGCCAAGGCAGACTCCCGGTCCGGGGGAAGCCCGACGGGTTCGCCGGGTGGGGTGTCGGGCCGCCAGCGGGCGGCAGGGGCTGAAGTTAGCCCAGCCCGCGCCAGAAATCAACGAAGCCGTCCTCCTCGCCCACGTGCACCCGGTGGGGCTGCCCGGCGACCAGGTCATCCAGGGTCAGTCCGTCCAGGGTCAGGCCATCGGCGTTGAACACCCGCGGCGACAGAACCACATCCCTGACAGGCAGTTGCGGCAATTGATTGAGGGCCGACTTGAGGTCGCCGCCCGACAGCAGCCCGGCCACCGTGACGCTGGCCCCGTAGAAGGTGTTGGGCACGCCGACGACCTCGACCGGCGGGGCACCGGCCGCCTCCAGGACCGGGGTGAACTCGCGCCGCCAGGCGGTCGCGGCCAGCTCGCCGGTCAGCACCGTCAGGGGCGTTTGCGGCAGGTCGCCGTCGCGGGCGGCCCACTCCAGTTCTTCCCGCCAGGTGTCGCGCAGGCGGCAGGTCAGGCCGATGGCGTTGTCGATCTGCCAGAACTCGTCGTAGTCGTCGGCCGCCGGGAAGGGCCGGCCGGTCTGCAGGTAGAACTCGTCGCTCAGGTAGACGAAGCCGTAGCCCAGTTGCGCGCGGGCCTCCAGCTGCCAGGCCGTGACCTGGTCGATGGTGGCGATCGCCACGGGGGGCGTGACGGGGTCGAGCTTCGTCAGGCCGTCGCGGTGGTTGCTCAGGCCGACCGGGACGATGGCCAGGGAGCGGATGCCGCCGGTGGGGCGGGTTTCTTCGTCGGATTGCGCCGGCGCAAGTCCGGTGAGGTCGTCATCGTCGTCCTCGCCCTGGAACGCGGGCTCGCCGCACGGCAGTTGCGCCGGCGCCAGGACGTCGAACGCACCGTCGGCGCCCGGGCGCATTTGCGCCGGCGCAAGGGGTTGATCGGCGGTGTTCAGTGCGCCGCCCTCCCCCATCCCCGCATCCTCGTAGCCGTGGCCCCG
>CAINDZ010000432.1 GCA_903847545.1 uncultured bacterium
CGTCCCCGGCGATGGAAACACCAGGCGGCCGCGCGTACCGCGCAGCAGGGTGTTCAGGGCGCTGGCCGGCACCGCGAAGTTGAGGTTCTGACCGTCGAGCAGCATGCCGACGGAAACGCCCACGACCCGTCCATCCTGGTCGACGACCGGTCCGCCCGACGATCCGCTCGAGATGGGAACGGTCATCTGGAGCAGGCGGCCTTTCGGGTTGTCGCGGATCGCCGAGATGTTGCCCGCCGAGACCGTGCCTTCCAGCCCGAGCGGCGCGCCGAACGCCCAAACGGCAGAACCCACGCCCGGATCGACCGCCGCTACCGACAATCCCGACTGGCGCCCCCCGGGCACCGCCAGCACGACGAGGTCGTTCGGCGTGTCGAGCAGCACGGCGTAGGGGGCGACGCCGACCAGCGCGCCATCCGGCTCGTGGATTTCGGCCCAGGCGCCGCCGGCCACAACGTGCGCGTTGGTCACGACTTCGCCGTTGCCCACCCAGAAGCCGCTGCCAAGCCCCGTTTCCTCGGCCTGGCGGTTGAACATGCGGATCGTCACGAGGTGGGGCAGCGTGCGCAGGGCCAAGTCCTGGCCGGTGTCGGCAAGGGCGGCAGGGGGAGCGGCGAAAGCCAGGCACAGGATCATCGGCAGGCACATCGTCAGCGGGCGGGGCATCTTCATGGCGCACTCCTGGGGGTGCACGGCCGGCGCCCACCGCGGGCGCCGGCCATCGCATCGATGCCTCGATCTTGAGGCATTCCCCGAAGCGTGTCAACGGGCCCAGACGGCCAGGACGCCGCGCACGCGCCGCACCTTCCCCCGCGCCCGCCAGGCCACGCTCACCCGCCGCGCCACCGCGCTGCGCTCACGGCTCAGTTCCGGCCCCAACCCCAGCCGGTCTTCGGCAAAGAGCAGGTAGAGCCGGCTCAGGCGCGGCCACGCCGTCGTGTCGTCCACCACCTGCAGCATCAATGCGTGCGCCTCGGTCGCCCGCTCGACATCTCCCAGTTCGCACCACACCACCTTGAACAGGCGCGGCCAGACGGCGGTGTCGTTCGGGTAGCGCGTGGCCGCCTCGGTCAGCAGCAGCTCGGCGGCGTCCCACTCCCCGTTCAGCATCAGCTTGTCGACCTGCGCCAGGGGGGCGCGCGGCGCCTCGCAGACGCTCGGGCGATAGAGGAATTCCGCCATCCCGTCGCCTGCGGACTGCGACATCCAGGGCGATACAAACAACGCGAACCCGCCGATGCTAGGGATGATGGCGAACAGCATCCAATACGATTCTCCCGTAAACAGCCACAGCGCCATCATGACAGCGGCGGGCGCCACCGCGATGGTGCCGCGCTGGAGCAGCCCGCGCGTCTCGGGCGTCAAGACGCCACCGCCGGGGATGCCTTCGGCCTCGCCTTCACGGGCGGACGAAACGCTTCGAGACGGCGGTCGCTCCCGATGTTGAAGAGCCCGGCAGTCGCGACTGAAACGGAGCGGGCGTGCTCCTTGTCCAGCACCACGCTGGTGTCGTCATCGAGGCGGATGGTGATCCACGGGCCCCGCGCCCCATCCAGCAGCCGGTTGAAGTGGGCGAAATCACGGACGGCGACGCCCTGGACCGACGTGACGAATGGGGCATACGTCGCGCCCCGGCCGCAGGAATACTCGCTGCCCAGCGCCACGCCGGCCACGACGCACTGACGTGTTTCCGGGGTCGCCAGCGGGCGATCTTCGAGCATCGAGGCGATCCTGGAATCATTTTCGGCCCGAGCGACGGCAAGGTCCATGTCGAGCGGCTGGAACACGATGCCACCGTAGACGCGGTACGGGAGATACTTTGGAAAGTTGGAACCGCCGATCAATGTTCCGCCCCGGCGGAGCGTCAACGAAACCGTCAGCGGCTTTCCGTCGCGCACGATGTCCATGTCGACCTGCTCGCCGAGTTGGCGGGACTGGACGGGATAGGACATGTCCACGGCACCATGACCGGCAAGCGTCACCTGGCCGAGGTCGCTGACCTTCTGGCCCGCGATCGCCGTGATGGCGTCGCCTGCGCGCAGCACTCCCTCGCCGCTGCCGCCCGCGCCGACACCCGTCACCAGGACCCCGGTCCGGTCCTCATCCAGGCCGTGGTAGGCCTTGATATCCTTCCCCATCAGCGGCTGGTAGCGGATCCCCAGCTCCGCGACGCCGTCCACCTGGCCGTCGGCGATGTCGTCAAGGAACTGGCGGATGACCGGCATCGGCACCAACTGCGCCACCCTTCTGTCATCCTCGAGGACCTGCATGGCGAGGCCCACGATCTCCCCGTTCACGACCGCGGGACCACCGCTGTTGCCGGGGTTCAGCGAGGAGCGCAGCGTCGCGACCAACTGGGCCATCCTGGACTGTGCATACAGGTTGTAGTCCATCCCGGACACGGTGCCCCTGGTGGTGCACACCACGCGGGCGTCCAGCGGATATCCATACACGTCGACAGTCGCACGCGACGCGGGTACGCCCCCGAGCGGCAGGCCGGCCACCCGTTCGAGAAAGCACGAACGTTCCGCCCGCAGCAGCGCCAGGTCGCGGTCATTGTCGAGGAACTCCACCCGCGCCGGGCAGGCTTCGTCCCGGCCCATGCGCCTGAGCTCGACGCACCTGGCGTTCGCCACGACGTGCGCACAGGTCAGGATGCGCCCATCATCGAGGACCACGCCGGAACCCCGGACTTCATGCAACGTCTGGACCCATGGCGTGTTGTAATTGGGGGCATTGCCGATCACGGATACGAGAACGGTGGCCTCGACGGCGCGGGCATGATCGGGGTTGTCGAGGGCCGTGGCGACGAACACCACGAAGGCCACGGCCAGCACCAGGCATCCCATCACCAGGCGGATAACAATGCGCATACGGTCGGGTCTGCTCATGAAGGCCCTCCGGGGAATAATGGTGGCGGTCGGACACGTCTGTGAATCGATAATTTAGCCAGGCGAAACGGCACATGTCGGTCGATGGATGGCGTTCGGTCGGATGTCGGCAGCTTGCAAGAATGGTGACAGGTCGGTGACCAGGAATCGTCGCCCGCAGCAAGGCGCCGCAAGGAACCCCAAGGAACGATGCGGACGCCCCGCCGGTCTTCCGAAACGGGCACGCCGCCTGCACTTACCGACTGTTTGCCGCGCATCGAGTGCAGATTGCCTCATGGCGCCGATGATGGGTTGGGATGACGATGATGATGAAACGGAGCGCATGATGGAGATGCTCGCCTCGCTGAACCTTGCCGAGCTGCGTGACCTCAGCCACCGCCGCGATCTCGACGCCGACGAGTGGACCGTGATGCTGCTGGAGTGGCGGCGGCGCGAGCTGCGCGCGCGCGGGCCCATCCTGATGATGCTCGAGCGCTGGCTGCACGCGTCGCCCGACAAGTCGTACGAGCTCTTCCGCGAGATGCACCTGATGTTCCGGCCGTGGGTGGGGCAGGAGGCCGAGGCGCAGAGCTGCTGGGAGTGGTGGACCGGGGCCGATCACGCGCGGCCGGCGCCGACCGCGCACCGCCGGACGCCCGCGGCGCCGCCGGCATGGCGGCTCATCGCGCGGCCCAGCGAGCGCAGCGGGCGCACGGGGCGCGGGCTGCGCGACGAGAGCGCCATGCATCGCTGCGGCTACCTGGTCGGCGAGACGCACGGGCTGTCACTGGCGGCGCGGCACGCGCTGCTCGACCGCTTCTTCACCGAGGCGCTGCCGGGCGTCATCAAGGCCGAGTACGGCGACGAGTACGGCGCGCCGTGGAGCGAGAAGCGCCTGCGCCGCATGGCGAACTTCATGGAGTTCAACATCGAGCGCTTCCGCCGGCAGGATCCCGCGCACTTCGGCGCGGCGGTCGAGGCGTGGCAGGCCGACCTGGAGTACCTGCGCGCGCGCTACCACGACGGATGGTTCCCGTTCCCGTGGCCGCGGGTGACGGCGGCCGTCGCGCACGACGTGCTGGAGCTGGAGCTGGTCTAGCGGGGCGCCGACGCGGGCGGCGCGGCGGCCGGCGTCGCCGGGCCGGTCGGCAGCGCGCGGCCCGCGCCCCACGACGCGAGGTCGCGGGCGGGGCCCTCCACGCGGTATTCCGTCATCGCCGGCAGGTACTCTTCCCACCAGAAGTCGTGCGTCCAGGTGTAGTCGCGGTAGAGGCGCGGGCGCGGCCCGGACTCGGGCACCTCGTGCAGCGGCTGGCCCGGGAACGCGGCGGCCACGCCCATCGCCGACGCCACCGTGGCCGGGATGTCCGTCAGGCAGACGGGGGCCGACGACACCTTCAGCGGGCCCGCGGCGCCGGGCATCCTCACCAGCAGCAGCGGCAGCGCGCGCGTGGGCTGCGGTCGTCCCGCCGCCGCCGCCACGTCGTCCACGCCGGGCAGCCACGAGAGATGGCTGCCGTGGTCGCCGGCCAGGACGACAAGCGTCTGCCGGCCGACGCCCAGCTCGTCGAGGCGCCTCAGGATCGCCGTGAACTGGTCCAGAGCGCAGGCGCTCTGGCGGGTCACGGCCTGAGCCTCGGTCATCGCCGCGGCCTGCTCCCGCGTCAGCTGCGTGCCGTCGGCATCCAGGAAGTACGGCATGTGCGTGGTGAAGAAGTGCAGGAACTTGAACGTCGGCCGGTCGCTGCCGGCCGTCGA
>CAINDZ010000433.1 GCA_903847545.1 uncultured bacterium
CGTGGGCGCCGACCCGAAGCCGCTGCCGCCGCCGCCGCCACCGCCGCCGCCCTGGCCCGCGCTGCCGCGCGGCGACGTGGCGCCCGTCTCGGTCGTCCACACGCCGCCGACGAACGTGCCCACCGGGGAGAGCACGACGCTCTGGCTGACGCCGGCCTGACCATCGAAGCCGTTGGTGCCGTCGCTGCCTGAGGCCGCCGCCTGGCCGCAGGCCGTGGCCGCGGCGCCGCCGGCGCCGCCCGGCGTCTGGCCGGAACCGAAATACCCGCTGGTCGCGCCGGAAGCGCCCGATGCGTTGTAACCGCCGAGCCCCCCGCTGCCGCCGTGGTAGGCACTGCCCTGCCCGCCCATGCCCTGCGCATTGCCACCGAACCCCGCGGTGCCGCCCGCCGAACTGCCCGAGGAGCCGGCCGCGCCGGCCGAGCCGCCGAGCCCCGACAGGCCGTTGAGCCCGGCGACGCCCGCCGCCCCCGCGCCGCCGTTGCCGCCGACGAACGCGCAGTCGACGAACTGCAGGTTGACGCAGCTGTCCAGCCACAGGCCGATCGACGCGCCGCCGGCCGTAGCCGCGTTGGCCGCGTTGAAGCCGAGCCCGGTGTAGGTGGCGTTGCTGAGGCCCGACTGCGCCTGCGTCGCCGAGGTGGCGACCAGTTCGGAGCGGTCGCCGGCCAGGCGCGTCCACGTCACGGGCGACAGGCCGCCGATGATCGACACGCCGGCGCCCAGGCTCACGTTCTCGTGGTAGGTGCCCGAGGCCACCAGGACCAGCCGGCGCCCCGACGTCGTCGCCAGCTCCATGCCGCGACCGACCGTCGCCACCGGCGCCAGCCTGCCGCCGGCGTTCGCGTCCGACCCGGTGGTCGCCGAGACATAGATGTCCGGCACGACGGTGAAGGTCACCGCCGCCAACCCGATGGCGCCGCCGTCGTCGGTCACGCGCAGCTTCGCGCGGTACGTCCCGGTCGCGGGCCAGACATGGCTGGCCGCGGCCGAGGTCGTCGAGACGAAGTCGTAGATGCCGTCGTCCTCGAAGTCCCACTCCCAGCGGACGATCGTGCCGTCGGCATCGCTGGCCGTGGCGTTGAACGACGCCAGGTACTGCGAGACGCCGCCGCCGGCGACCGGCTCGGTGATGGCCACCGCCGGCGCGATGTTGTTGTGCTGGCGCAGCTCGAGCTTGTCGACGAACACGCTGTCGCCCGCGGCGGTGATGGCGCCGCTCGTCGACGCGTCCAGCCAGCCGGCGTGCGTGGCGGTCAGGTCGTACGCGCCGGCCGGCACGTCGCGCAGCACGAAGTCGCCCATCTTGTCCGTCACCGCGACGTAGGACGTGCCTGCGCAGTAGACGAACGTGCTGGCATACTGGTCCGCGTTCTCGAGCGTCACCCGGCCGGCGAACGTGCCCGTCGGCACCAGCGCGATGTCGACGAACGTCGTGTCCGCCTTGTCGGCGCCCGCCGGCGCGGCGATGGTCGCCGTGGCATGTCCCGCCAGGTGGTCGCGCGCCTCGGTGGTGACCAGCCACGTGCCGGGCTCGACCCCCGCGAAGGCGTACCAGCCGCTCGCGTCGGTCAGCACGGACCGCGCCCCGGCGGCCTTGTCGGCAGCAGCCGCCGTGGGCACGTCACCGGCGTCGCCGCCGTCGAGACGCACCCTCACGCTGGCCGCCATGCCGTCGACCATGGGCTCCAGGCTGACAGGCACGCGCGCCAGCGGTCGCCCGTCGGTGTCGCGCACCACGCCGCCCAGCACCGCGGCGCCCTCGCCGGGACCGGGCAGCGGCGTCACGCTCTGCGTCGCGCTGCAGGCCGGCAACAGCGCGGCCACTGCGAGCAGCGCGGCCAGGGGAAGGGCCACCTTGAAGCCTCGCACCAGGACGTGCTTGCGATGGATGGTCATCTTCGTCACCTCACGTGCGCGAAGGGACGCGTCGTCACGACGCCGTCGGCCTCCAGGCGCAGGTAGTAGCGACCGGACGGGAGCACGCGCCCCTGCTCGTCGCGAAAGTCCCAGGTGAAGGAGCGCTCGCCGGCGACGGCGCCGTCGTCGGCCCACGAACGGACAAGGCGCCCGGCCACGTCGTGCACCGACAAGGTCGCCGGGCCGTCGCGATCGAGACGCAGGCGGAAGCTGACCTGTCCCGCGGCCGGGTTGGGCCAGGGGGCGTCCAGCGGCAGGCGCGGCGGCTCGGCGCCGATCTGCACGTCGCTGGTCGCATCGGTGACCACGACGTCGCGGGCGATGCCGATCCGGTAGCCGTCCCGGCGCACGTCCAGGTGGTAGGTCCCGGCCGGGATGCCGTCCAGGCACCAGCGGCCCTCGGCGTCGGTGGCAGCTGACAGCCCGGTATAGGTCCAGTCGGTGTGGCGCACGAAGACGCCGGCGCGCGCGATCGGGTCGCCGCTCAGGGCGTCGCGCACCACGCCGCACAACGTCCCGGCCCAGGCGGGCGAGGCCAGCGCCAAGGCGCAGGCCGCCAGCACGGTGGCCCGGACCCAACGACGCCAGGCCGCCGGCCCTCGATGGTCGGGTGACAGATAATAAGTCATCGGGACGACACCATTTCGTCGCGTCGCGTGTGGTTCATTCACATCTAATTGCTTTTCACGCAGACAGTTGACGGCACGTCGACGATGCCCCCACGCATCGGACATGTTTGATCAATAGTACCACGACTGCATCTACCACGACAATGGGATTTTGCCGGTCAGGGCACATGCGGCGCCCTCCACCCCCTGGAATCGCACCCACTTGACATCTATCATTAACTTGATGTATATTATTATTAACATCAGGTTCAACACAACTAACACAAGGAGCCCACACCATGCCCTACCGCGAGAAAGTCGCCTGGCTGTCGCTGCTGGCGATGGCCGTGGTGTTCATCCCCTATTTCACGTGGACCGCGCTGAACCCGCCCACCGAGGCGCTGCCCAACCTGGGCCGCATGGCCGCCTACGCCGTGACCTGCGGGGTGTGGCTGGCGATCCTCGGCACGGGGCACCTGGTGTTGCGCCGCTTCGCCCCGGACGAGGCCCGGCAGCCCCTCGACGAGCGTGACCTGGCCGTCCGGCACCGCGCCCGCAACGTGGCCTACGGCGTCCTGATGGCCGGGATGATCCTGGTCGGGTGCGTCATGCCGTTCACGGACACCGGGTGGAAGATCGTCAACGCGGCCGTGTTCATGATCA
>CAINDZ010000434.1 GCA_903847545.1 uncultured bacterium
GACTGCCGCACCGACGAGCCGAACATCTTCGCCATCGGCGATGCCGCCACCGGCCCCATGCTGGCGCACAAGGCCAGCCGCGAGGGCAAGGTCGCGGCCGAGGTCATCGGCAAGGGCGACGCCTCGTTCGACAACCGCGCCATCCCGGCCGTCGTCTTCACCGACCCGGAGATCGCCTGGAGCGGCCTGACCGAGCGCGAGGCCGAGCAGCAGGGCATCGCCGTCAACATCGGGCGCTTCCCGCTGTCGGCGCTGGGCCGCGCGCGCACGCTGGGCCGCACCGACGGCCTGGTGAAGGTCATCGCCGAGCCCGACTCGGGCCTGATCCTGGGCGTGGGCATCGTCGGCCCGATGGCCAGCGAGCTGATCGCCGAGGCCACGCTGGCGGTCGAGATGGGCGCCACGCTGGAGGACCTGATGGTGACGATCCACCCGCACCCGACGCTGTCGGAGGCGCTGATGGAGGCGGCCGAGGTCGCGGCCGGCGAGGCGGTGCACATCAACCCGCCGCGCAAGGTCCGGTAGCGCCGTGGACGGCATCCTGCCCTACGACCGCGAGGACGAGATGGTCGACGAGGCGCGCGCCACCGGGCGCGCGCTTTGCCGCGTGTACCGGCCGGAGGGCGTGGCGGTCGTCATCGGGCGCGGCGGCGACGCGGCGCGCGAACTGCACGAAGATGCCATCGCGCGCGACGGCGTGCCGGTCTTCCGGCGGCCCGGCGGCGGCGGCGCCGTGGTGCTCGACCCCGGCAACGTCATCGTGGCGCTGGCCCTGCCCCTGCCCGGGCTGGGCGGCATCCCGGCGGCGTTCCGCCTCGCGTCGGACCTCGTCATCGCCGCGCTGGCCGATTGCGGCGTGCCCGGCGTCACGCAGCAGGGCGTCTCGGACCTGACCCTGGGCGATCGCAAGCTGGGCGGCTCGTGCCTGCGCCGCGAGCGCGGGCTGGCGCATTACACCACCACGATCCTGGCCGACCCGGACCTGGACCTGCTGGACCGCTACCTGCAGCACCCGCCGCGCGAACCCGAATACCGGGCCGGACGCCCTCACCGCGCGTTCGTCACCGCGCTCCGGGACACGGGCTGGGCGGGCGGCGCCCCGACCCTGGCCGCGGCGCTGGCCCCGCATCTGGCAAAGGCCCTGAAAAACCTGTGATTTGCAAGAATCTGGCGAAAAACGTCCGGTTCGAGGTTTTCCAACTCGACCGGAACTGTTACCTTTCGCGTGATCGGTATGTCATGGCATTCGTCGTCGGTCCGGCCGTTCCGATCGCCCAACCGGACCTTCAAGCGCCTGCGGGGGATGAAGTTGGCTAACGCCTCGGCACAAAACACCAAGCACCGGCTGCTGATCGTCGACGATCACCCGCTGGTGCGCTCCGGCATCCGCGCCATCCTGCAGCTGGAGCCCGACCTGGAGGTCTGCGGCGAGGCCGAGACCCAGGAACAGGCCCTGGAGATCGTCGAGCGCGACCACCCGCAGCTGGTGCTGGTCGACATCACGCTCAAGAACAGCAGCGGCCTGACCCTGCTGAAGGAACTGCAGACGCGGTACCCCGACATCCTGACGCTGGCCGTCTCGATGCACGACGAGTACACGTACGCCGTGCGCTGCCTGAAGGCCGGCGCCAAGGGCTACATCATGAAGCAGGCCGGCACCGAGCGCATCCGCGACGCCATCCGTTGCGTGCTCGAGGGCGGCACCTACCTCAGCGAGAAGATGACGCAGTCGGCCGTCGAGCAGCTGGGCACCGGCCGCGCGCCGGGCGTCGCGTCGCCGGTCGAGGTTCTGAGCAACCGCGAGCTGGAGCTCTTCCAGCTGACGGGCCAGGGCAAGGAGATCGCCGAGATCGCCGAGATCATGCAGATCAGCCCGCGCACCGTCGAGGTGCACCGCTCGCACATCAAGAAGAAGCTGGGGCTGCGCACCTCCACCGACATCTTCCAGGCCGCCTACGAGTGGCTGCGGCAGTCGGGGATCCAGCCCTAGCGCCGGGTTCCCGGTCGAGACACGAAGGGGTGGCCGCCTCGCAGCGACCACCCCTTTGCTTTGCCACTCCCACGGCCCAAGGGTTACTTCCCGGAGCTGCCCTTCAGGAACCGGTAGAAGTCGCCGTCGGTGGACATCACCATCGTGCTGGTGCTGTCCATCGTGGTCACGTAGGCCTGCATCGTGCGCAGGAACTCGTAGAAGGTCTTCGAGTCGGCCGAGCGGTTGTAGGCCGAGGCGTAGATCGCCGTGGCCCGGCCGTCGGCGGCGCCCTTGATCTCCTGCGCCTTCCGGTACGCCTCCGAGCGGATGCGCGCCAGCTCGCGGTCCTTCTCGCCCTGGATGCGCGATGCTTCGCCCTGGCCCTCGCTGCGGAAGCGTTCGGCGATGCGCTGGCGCTCGGCGATCATGCGCTCGTACACCTTCCGCTGCACCTCATCCACGTAGTTGATGCGCTTGAACTCGATGTCCAGGATCTCCAGGCCCAGGTCCTGCGCGCGCAAACGCGCGTTGGCCAGGATCTCGAGCCGGATGTCGTTGCGCCCCTTGTCGATCTGCACGAGTTCGGTCTCGTCGCCCGCGGCCCCCTCGGTCGGCACCGCGGCGCGGTTCGACGTCCGCACCAGTTGCACCAGGTCGTACTTGGCGATGGCGTTGCGCGTCTCGCCGTCCAGGATGTCGTCCAGCCGCGTGTGCGCCCCGCGCTCGTTGTGCAGGCGCTGGTAGAACAGCAGCGGGTCGGTGATGCGCCAGCGCGCGTAGGTGTTGACCCAGATGAAGCGCTTGTCGCGCGTCGGCAGCTGGTTGGGGTCGCCGTCCCACTCCATGAACCGTTTCTCGAAGCGGTGAACGGTCTGGATCAGCGGCGCGCGGAACTTGAGCCCCGGCGTCGTGATCGGCCGCCCCACGGGCTTGCCGAACTGCGTGACGACCACCTGCTCGGGCTCCTGCACGACGTAGGCCGACATCAGGACCAGCAGCACGGCCAGGGCGGAGGCGACGATGATGATCTTCTTCATCTTACTTGCCTCCCTTGCCGTCGAGGTTGAGCAGCGGCAGCATGCTGCGCACCTTGTCGTCGACGATCACCTTGTTGCGCACCTGCGGCAGCACCTGCGACATCGTCTCGAGGTAGATGCGGCGGCGCGTCACCTCGGGCGCCTTGCGGTACTCGTCGTACAGTGCGTTGAACGCGGCGGCGTCGCCCTCGGCCCGGTTCACGCGGTTCAGCGCGTAGCCCTCGGCCTCCTGGATGGTCTGCTCGGCCTCGCCGGCGGCGCGCGGGATCTCGCGGTTGTACTCCGACTGCGCCTGGTTGATCAGCTTCTCGCGCTCCTGCTGCGCCTCGTTGACGGCGTTGAAGGAGGGCTTGACCGGGTCGGGCGGGTTGATGTCCTGCAGCACGATCTGGTCGACGCTGATGCCCATCTGGTACTCGTTCACCAGCTCCTGCAGGTCGACCTGCACCTTGGCCGCCACCTCGGCGCGGCCGATGGTCAGCACCTCGTTCACGGTGCGGTCACCGACGGCGCGGCGCATGACGGCCTCGCTCATGTCGCGCAGCGTCTCCTCGACGTTGCGCACCTCGAACAGGAACTTGTACGGGTCGCGGATGCGGTACTGCACCACCCACTCGACCACGGCCGCGTTAAGGTCGCCGGTCAGCATGCTGGACTCGTCCAGGTACGAGTCGGTCGAGTACTCGGTGTTGATCCCGGCGCGCACCGTGCGGAAGCCGAACTCCTCCTTCAGCTGCCGCTGGATGGGCAGCTTGCGCACCACCTCGACACCCAGGGGCACCTTGAAGTGCAGGCCCGGCTCACTGGTGCGCACGTAGCGCCCGAAGCGCAGCACCAGGCCCGCCTCTTCCGGTCCGATCGTGTAGAAGCCCGACATCAGCACCATCACCGCGGCGATGATGCCCACGATGTTGAGCACCCGGCGCGGCTTCAGGTTGGGCAGGCGGAAGCGCGGCACCTTGACCTGCCGCAGGGGCGGGCGCCCGAAGGCGCCGGCGCTGTCCTGCGCGGGATCGCGAAAGCCGTCATTCTGGTCCATGGATGGCATCTCCTTGGCGCGGACAAAGGGCGCGGCGGTCGGCGGCGCCCCCCAATTTGCGGCCGCCGTCCCCCGCGCCGGGGAAGCGACCGTGAGTGTACCGGGTCGTAACCGGCGCGGCACGGGATTATTCACCGGGCGGAAGTTGCGCCGGCGCAGTCCCGCCGGCCGGCCGGGTCAGGGCAGGTTGAACAGCGCCCGCGCGTTACCGGTCGTGGCCTCGGCCAGCGCCTCGATCTCCAGCCCGCGCAGCTTCGCCACGGCCTCGGCGACCTCGTGTACGTGCCGCGGCTCGGTTTGTTCTGGGTTGATGCCCTC
>CAINDZ010000435.1 GCA_903847545.1 uncultured bacterium
CGTGCGCCGGCTGCACGCCGACCAGCGCGACGACCACCATCAGGCACAAGACCACGAGCATCGACTTCTTCATGATACCCTCCCGTGAAACACAAGGTGCGCACGCCCCGGCACCCGGACAGGCTGCCGGCTTGGCTTGCCCGCATTGTTGGCCAAACCCCCGCCCGCCGCAATGTTAAATTGTTGACAATTAAGGGGATAGGGGAGGGAATTGGTCGGGTGTGGGGCGCCTGGGAGGGGGAAGTTGCGAGTCGGGGGACTTGCGCCGGCGCAAGTGCCGGCGGGCTCGATGTGGATCCTTCGCACGTACCGATGATGCCCCCTGCCGCCAGCCGTCTGGATGAGATCGGACGGCTTCCAATGCCATTCCGGCAAGACGACGAGGATCTCGCCCCCCCAAAAAAGGCCCGCAGACCGTAGCCCGCGGGCGCCGCAGAGATTTGCTCTGCGGGAGGAAGTCCCAGCATTCTATGACCACTGCTGACAGGTGGCAAGTCGGGCCTGAGGGCTCTGTACCGCGGCATGGCGCCCCTGGAATGCACGGTGTGTCGCGGCGCCACCGACCATCCGCCCCGCAAGAACGCGCCCTGCCGACCAGGCAGAGGTCTGCTACACTGACCGTCAGACGCATCCCCGGCCCTGACGGCGCCGAGCACCCTCACGCACTCCCGCGACAAGGCCAGACCATGACCGACGCCAGACCCAACCGCCACCCCCACGACCCCACGGACGGCGGCACCCTCTTCAAGTCCCACCTGACAGCCATAAAGCGCTCCCGCCGCTTCATCCGCTGGGGCGAATCCGCCGCGTTTGCCCGCGATCTCTCCGCCCTTCTCGCCGAACTCAACGCCGACGTCACCGACCCCCGCCGCGGCTGCGACCTCGTCGCCGCCTTCTTCCGCGCCGACAGGGCGACACTCGGCCGCTGCGATGATTCGAGCGGCCACGTCGGCGATGTCTTCCGACTGGAGGCGGCTGGCCTGTTCGCGGCTTATGCGCGCCGGTGTCCCGACAAGGAGTGGCTCGCCGACCTGGTGTTCGAGCTCAACCGCGAGGACGACTTCGGCGTGCGCGACCACGTCCTGGGGTCCGCCGCCGAGTACCTTCCCGAGCCGATCGTGCGCGACCTGATCCGCCGCTTCCTGGCGGTGGCCCGGCAATACCCGAGCGGCGACTTCACCGGCCATCACTGGTCGGGACTGGCCGAGACGCTGGCCGAACAGCTCAGGGACGCCCCGCTGTTCGAACAGATCCGCCGCGCCTCGTGGGGCGTGTCATCGGTCGGCTCCCGCCTCGACGTTGGTCGCGTGTACCTCGAGGCCGGCGATGTCCACGCGGCGCTGTCGTGGTTCGAGCAGGTCTCCCTCAGCGAGCACTTCATGCAGGACGAGCGCGATGCGTTGCTCCTGGCGGCCTTCACCCAGCTCGGCGATCAACCCCGGCGCGAGGACGTCGCCTGGCGCATCTTCCGGCGCGCCCGCGGCAAGCTCGAGCTGGCCTCCCTGCTGGCCGTGATCGGCCAGGATCAGCAAGCCGCCGTCATCGCGGCCGAAACGGCAACGATCCTGGCCACTCCGGACCTGTCATACACCGACGCCGCGTTCCTCATCGACGTTGGCCGTCTCGACGATGCCGAGCGCTACCTGCTCGACCGCGCCGCACTTCTTGACGGCGACTATTACGACCGCCTCGTGCCCCTGGCCGAGGCCATGGAGGCGTGCCGGCGCCCCCTGCCAGCCTCGCTGATGTACCGCGCGCTGCTCGATGCCATCCTCCGCCGCGCGCGCTCGACCATTTACGGCCACGGCGTCCGCTACCTGCGCAAGCTCGACCTCCTGGCCACCACCATCACCGATTGGCAGGGCCAGCCCTCCCACGAGGCCTATCTGGCCGCGATCCGCGTGGCGCATGGCCGCAAGTCTAGTTTCTGGGGGCGGTATGGTGAGGGTGCGGGGTTGCTCCGGGGCGGGAAGAGGCTCTGACGCGGGCGGTTGCGACGTCACCTGACAGTGCCCAGAAACACCCACCGCACGAACCCCGTTTCGAGCCCTGCCCACTCCCGCGGATCCGGTGACTCTCAACATGATTATTAACAACAGGTTATTGACTCCGGAAACTGCGCCTGGCGTGATTTCAGCAGAATTCTCGGCACCTCATGGAAAAAGATCTGATTCGGGACTTGCGGCCTCCATGGAATGTTGTAAAATTTTGACAACACTTGCCGACCCACTGAGCATGGAGGTGCCTCATGGGACATCAATTTGGCCCTTACGCGCGCGAGATCAGGGTTCAACTCGGCGAGACGCTGCGCCAGTTCTGCTCCCGTGCCGGACTTGATCCCGCCTATATCAGCCGCATCGAGCGCGGGCTCATGGCCCCGCCGCAGGATCCCGAGAAGCTCGAGCACTATGCGCGTGCGCTGGGGCTCACCCAGACGGGAGATGCCCGGCAGACGTTCATGGATCTTGCTGCTACCGCCGCCGGGAGGCTGCCTCAGGACTCTCTGGACAACGAGCAGCTCATGGACTGCCTGCCTGCATTCCTGCGCACGATGCGCGGGCAGGCCGTCGACGACAAGGATCTCGATCACTTGATCGAGATGATCCGCAACGGAGGCGGCAACATGGGAGGCGGCAACAAGGAAGGCGCCAAATAGTGGATTGGGAAGAGCTGATCCCCTACATCCATCCCGAAGATAGCCGCACCATCGCGGACGCCTTTCTGGCGGAACACAGCCGCGCAGGCGTCCTTCCCGTGCCCATCGAGTCCATTGTCGAATTCAAGCTCGGCATCAACATCGTACCCATTCCCGGGCTGCAGGACCGCATCGGGACCGTCGGATTCATCACCAGCGACCTGACGGAGATTGACGTCGACCTGGATGTTGCGGAAAGGCACGCTTCACGTTTCCGCTGGACGATCGCTCACGAAGTGGGTCACATCCTGTTGCACAGGCCCTTGTATGAGGCTCAGGCCTTCGCGACGCCGGATGAATGGAAACGGTGGATCGGATCGATTCCTGACCGCCTGTACAGGAATCTCGAAATCCAGGCAAACACCATGGCGGCGCAGATCCTGATGCCTTTGCCGGCCCTGTCCCGGTGCTTCGAAGAAATGATTGGAAAGGCGGCGGCTCATGGCGTCGACTGGAAGACCGGTCCGGACACGATCTACCGCCAACTGGCCAGGAAGTTCGGCGTAGCCCCTGACAGCATCAAGTATGCGCTTCGCAATGAGGGTATCGCCGAAGATCCGCGGAACTGCGAATGAGCTGATTCGAGCGGAAGAACCCGAAAGGTCTGGCCAATGCCGGATAAACCGAACCTTCCCCAGCCTTTCCCCGGCGACGGCCAGGTCCTGATCTACCAGGACGGCGCCACCCGGCTCCAGGTCCGCCTGGAAGGCCGCACGGTCTGGATGCCCCAGCGCCTGATCGCCGAGCTGTTCCAGGTCTCGGTGCCGACGGTAAACGAACATCTGGCGGGCGTTTATGCAGACGGCGAACTGGAGCGGACGTCAACTGTTCGGAGTTTCCGAATAGTTCAAACCGAGGGCGCCCGCGAAGTCTCCCGCGCCATCGACCACTACAGCCTCGAAGCCATCCTGGCCGTTGGCTACCGCGTCCGCTCGGCCCGCGGCACCGCCTTCCGCCAGTGGGCCACGGCGCGGCTCTCCGAGTTGCTGGTCAAGGGTTTCACGATGGACGACGAGCGGCTCAAGGAAGGCCGCACGATCGGCGCGGACTACTTCGACGAGCTGCTGGAGCGCATCCGCGATATCCGCGCCTCCGAGCGGATGTTCTACCAGAAGATCACCGACATCTACGCCACCAGCATCGATTACGACCCGGCCCTGCCCGTCAGCCAGGTCTTCTTTGCCACTGTCCAGAACAAGCTGCACTTCGCGATCCACGGCCAGACGGCAGCGGAGGTCATCAGGAACCGCGCCGATGCCGGCCGGCCCCACATGGGCCTGACCACCTGGAAGAACGCACCTGATGGCGCGATCCGGCGCGGCGACGTCGGCGTGGCCAAGAACTACCTGACCGAGGTCGAAATCCGCGAACTCAACCGCGTCGTCACCATGTATCTCGATTTCGCCGAGGACCAGGCCCGCCGCCGCAAGCCGATGCACATGGCCGAGTGGATCGAGAGACTCGACGCTTTTCTCCAGTTCAACGAGCGCAATATCCTGACGCACGCGGGCAGCATCTCGCACGAACTCGCCGAACAGCACGCCCAGGCGGAATTCGAGAAGCACGAGGACGAGCGTCGCCGGCTCGAGGCCTCACAGCCGACAAGCGACTTCGACCACGCCGTCGCTGAGGTGAAACGTCTCGATGCGACGCCCGGGGACCGCGATCGTGAGCCGGAGTGAGGCGGGTGCCTGTCCGGTGCGCGGCACGCGGCCGGCCCTTGCCCACCGGCCCGCTTCTGGCTAGCCTGTCCCAATGACCACCACCGCCCTCCAAATCCTGAATACGGTCTACGGCTACCCCGCCTTCCGCGGCCACCAGTCGCAGGTCATCGACCACCTGACCACCGGCGGCGACGCCCTCCTCCTGATGCCCACCGGCGGCGGCAAGTCCCTCTGCTACCAGATCCCTTCGCTGCTGCGCCCCGGCACCGGCATCATCATCTCGCCGCTCATCGCCCTCATGCAGGACCAGGTCTCGGCCGTCAAACAACTTGGCCTGCGCGCGGCCTTCCTCAACTCGTCGCTCACACTCCGCGAGGCCGCCCAGGTCGAGCGCGACCTGCGCGCCGGCGACCTCGACCTGCTCTACATCGCGCCCGAGCGCCTGCTGCAACCGCGCACGCTCGAGCTGCTCGACGAGGTGAACGCCGCCCCGCCGCCCGCCGGCCTCGCCCTGTTCGCCATCGACGAGGCCCACTGCGTCTCCCAGTGGGGCCACGACTTCCGCCCCGAGTACCTGCAGTTGTCGCTCTTGGTCGATCGCTACCCCGGCGTCCCGCGCCTGGCCTGCACCGCCACGGCCGACGAGCGCACGCGCGCCGAGATCATCACCAACCTCCGCTTGCAAGACGGCGCGGTCTTCATCGGCGGCTTCGACCGCCCCAACATCCGTTACCGCGTCGTCCCCAAGGACGAGCCGCGCAAACAGCTTTTGAAATTCCTGCGCACCGAACACCCCGGCGACGCCGGCATCGTCTACTGCCTCGCGCGCAAGAAGACCGAGGAGACCGCCGCCTTCCTGGCCCAGCACGGCATCCCCGCCGTGCCGTACCACGCGGGCCTCGACGCGGCCACGCGCCGCCGCCACCAGGAGCGCTTCCTCAACGAGGACGGCCTCGTCGTCTGCGCGACCATCGCCTTCGGGATGGGCATCGACAAACCCGACGTCCGCTTCGTCGCCCACCTCGACCTGCCCAAGTCCGTCGAGGGCTACTACCAGGAAACCGGCCGCGCCGGCCGCGACGGCCTGCCCGCCGACGCCTGGATGTGCTACGGCCTGCAGGACGTCGTCATGCTGCGCAAGCTCATCGATGCCCCGCCCGCCGACGGCGTCGAAATCGACGAGATGCACCGCCGCCGCGCCTCGCAACAGCTCGACACCATGCTCGGCTACTGCGAGGTCACGGCCTGCCGCCGGCAGCGCCTGCTGGCGCACTTCGGCGAGACGCTGGCGCAGCCGTGCGGCAACTGCGACACCTGCCTCGACCCGCCCGAAACCTTCGACGCCACCGTCGTCGCGCAGAAGGCGCTCTCGTGCGTGGCCCGCACCGGCCAGCGCTTCGGCGCGCAGCACATCATCGAGGTCCTGCGCGGGGGCGCCGCTGATCGTGTGCTCAGGCTGGGCCACGACAAGCTCTCCACCTACGGCATCGGCGCCGACGTCGACCCCTTCACCTGGCGCAGCATCATCCGCCAGCTGGTGGCGCATGGGTTGCTGGCGCTGGACCCCGAAGGTTATGGCGGGTTGCGGCTGACTTCTGCGGCGGGGCCGGTGCTGCGCGGCGAACAGGTGCTGAAATTGCGGCGTGATATTCTGGCGCCGCGTGCCGCCGCCGGCGCCGGCGCGGGGAAGAAGGCGAAGCGGGCCGAGGCCGTCCTGGCCGCGGCCGAATTCGAACCCGACGCCGCCACCACGGCGTTGTTCGACCGCCTGCGCAACTTGCGCAAGCGCCTGGCCGCGGAGGCCGGCGTCCCGCCCTACGTCATCTTCCACGACAAGACCCTTGCCCTGATGGCGCAACGGCGCCCCACGTCGGAGGCCGCGCTGCTCGGCATCAGCGGGGTGGGGCAGGCGAAACTGGAGCGGTACGGGGAGGCGTTCATCGCGGAGATTCGGGCAGAGGAGAGTGGGGTTGGGGAGGGGGTTGATTAGGGGCGCCTGACCGGGGCAATTCTCCAACCGGTTGTTAGAGATTTATGTTTCGGCACTTGCGCCGGCGCAATTGCACGGAAATTCAAATTGGCCACAGGTGGGGCCACACTCGCCATTCAGCGGCTCCGGCCCTCATCCCAAAATTGCCACAAGTTGTGGCAAAATATCGAAACCGACGCAACTCATTACAATACAGTTCGTTATCTTGATTCGACCGCCCGAGGTATTCCGATTTGCACGCGGCCGAACGACAATTGTCCGACAAGCTGTCGGACATTTATTTATCGTCTCGAAAATTGATCTAACGACGCTTGCGCTGGCGCCATTGATGGCTGCGGCGGTGGCCGGATCCTCAGGGCGCGATTGTTGCGCGGCGTTTCGACTCAGTCTTCGCTGTTGCCCAACGACTCCTCCCGGAATCAGGGCGATCGCCCATGAAAGTACCCGCGCCCGTCGGATACACCGAGTTCCTGTCTGAGATCAAGGCCCGGGTTCGCGAAGCCCGCACCAGAGCATCGGTGGCGGTCAATAGCGAGCTCATCCTGCTGTACTGGCACATAGGGCGCGAACTCCTCAACCGGCAACGCGCGTCGGGTTGGGGTTCTGGGGTCATAGGGATACTTGCCAACGACCTGCGCCGGGAGTTCCCGGATACCAGAGGTCTGGGGCGGACGAACTTGCTATGCATGAGACGCTTCGCCGAAGCCTGGCCCGACGAATCAATTGTCCGACAGCTTGTCGGACAAATTCCCTGGGGCCACAACATCCGCCTTCTTGAACGTTTCAGCGACCCATCCGAACGCGAATGGTACGCCCGCGCCACCATCCAGCACGGCTGGAGCCGATCCATCCTCGACTACCAGATCGACAGCGACCTCTACCGCCGCCAGGGCCGCGGCACCACGAACTTCGAGCGCACGCTGCCCCCGGCGCAATCCGAACTCGCCGCGGCTCTCCTGAAAGATCCCTACAACTTCGATTTCCTGGGCCTGGCCGAAGACGCCCGCGAGCGCGACGTCCACCGCGGCCTCCTGCAGCACCTGCGCGAGTTCCTCCTGGAACTGGGAGCCGGCTTCGCGTTCGTCGGCAGCGAGGTGCACTTGGAGGTTGCCGCCGCCGACTTCTACATCGACCTGCTCTTCTACCACCTGCGGTTGCGCTGCCTCGTCGTCATCGAGTTGAAGTCCACCGACTTCAAGCCCGAGTACGCCGGCAAGCTCAACTTCTACCTCTCGGCCGTCGACGACATGATGCGCCACCCCGAAGACCATCCCAGCATCGGCCTGATCATCTGCCGTGGACGCAACGGCCTGGTCGCCGAATACGCCCTGCGTGACATGGGCAAGCCGATCGGGATCGCCAGCCACCAGTTGCGCCAGGCGCTTCCCGAACAACTGCGCGGGCAACTGCCGACGATCGAGGAGTTGGAAGCGGCGCTGGGCGATGACCCATGACGGGGGGAAGCACTTGCGCCGGCGCAAGTGGCGCGGTTCATGCCCTTCGCTCTTGCCGCGCCGACCGGACGCGCGGGCCTGAAGCGCTCCGATGTGCGCAAGGCGGTCAAGGCGGAGAAGGGGCGGAAGTGAGGGTCGTTCTCGATACGGGGGCGAAGGAACATGTGATACAGTCGCGCCGCAATGCCGCCACTCAATCCATGTCCATTGAAGGAACCGCCATGCCCGCGCAGTCGAAGTCACGAACTACCGCTCGCCGCACCCCCGACGGCCGGCCCCGCAAGCGCCCGCCGACCCACCCCGGCGAGATGCTTCTCGAGGAGTTCGTGAAGCCCCTCGGCGTGACCCAGGTCGAGTTGGCCCGGCGGCTCGGTGTTTCGTATCCGCGCCTGAACGAGATCATCAAGGGGCACCGGGCCGTCACGCCCGACACGGCGCTGCGCCTGGCGCGCGTCATCGGCATGTCGGCCGATTTCTGGCTGGGACTCCAGCAGGACTGGGACCTGTGGCAGGCGATGAACGGACCTAACGCGGCGGAGATCCGCCGCCTCAAGCCCTTGGTCGGAAATGGGAGCGGTCTCGCCTGACGGGTGGCTTGTGAAGTTCAGTGACTTGCGCCGTTCAGCGAATTGTGCCACCCAGCGACTTGCGCCGGCGCAAGTATGGGGGCCCCCTCACTCGAAATCCCCAAACGCAAACACCGCCGCCACCCCCCAGAAACTCCGCTCGCCCGCCAGGTTGCCGAACAGCGAAACGCCGAGCCCGGCCGTCGGATCCATCCGCGACACCAGCTCCGCCGACCACGCCAGCCCGGCGCGGCCGAATCCCTCGTCGAAGACCAACCGACCACCACCGTCCAGCGTCCCGTAGTCCAGGGGCTCGAAGTAGTACCCCGGGCGATCACGGAACAGCACCCCGACCCCGACCCCGCCGCTCACCTGCATCCGCTTCCACGGCACGGCCCGCTGGTACAGCATGGCCAGATCGCCCACCGCATCGTGCATGCCGATGCGCGCATACCGCACCGAGCCCACATGCCAGCCGCGCTGGATGTTTACCCCCAGCAGGAACGACGGCTGCTGGAAGATCAGCCCCTCGTCATCGTCCGCGCGGTGCCCGGTCCCGACGCCCAGGGTGATCCAGTCCGTGCTCGGCGTCGCGGCCGGCGCCGGTGCGGCGGCCAGCGCAAGCGCCAATGCCAGCGCCACCATCGCCATCACCCCGCCGCACTTCATCCCCGCCGCCCCCCGGTTCAGAACAGCTTCAGCGCCTCGTCCAACCCGACCACCTTGCCGTAGGTGCGCTCGATCGTCGCCAGCGTCGCCGCATGCACCATCGCCGCCGGCACCACCGTGTCGCGCCACTTCAGGTCGCGGGTGGCGCAGGCGTCGGCCACGACGATCACCTCGTACCCGAGGTCCGAGGCCGCGCGCGAGGCGCCCTCGACGCACATGTGCGTCTGCATACCGCATACGATCAGCCGCTTGATGCCCGCCGCCTGCAACCGCGCCTGCAGGTCGGTCCGCAGGAAGGCGTTCACCTCGTCCTTCATCACGACGGCCTCGCCCGGCAGCGGCGCCACGTCGGCATGGAACCCGCGCCCCGCCGACGCATTGTGCCCCACATGCACCACCATCACGCCCTTGGCGCGAGCCGCCGCCAGCAGCTGCGCGGCCGCGGCGCCGGCCGGCTCGGGCGCCACGAGAGGCAGCAGCCCGCCGGGGTAGTAGAAGTCCTGGATGTCGATCACCAGCAGCGCGGTGGCCGGCGCGGTCGCATCCGCCGCTGCCGCCGTCGTCGCTGCCGCCGTCGCCCCCGCATCCCCCGCATAAGCCATCCCCGCCCCGCTTATCAAGACCGTCGCCAACAACAACACCCACACCACCGTCAACCCGCGCTTCATGCCCTTCCCCCTTGTCGTATCCAACTCACCAGCCGCAAACCACCCCGAACTTCAGCGTCCGCGGCGCGATCGCCCATCCGTGCGCCCACATGTCCACGTAGGTGCGCGTCGCGAAGTACACCTGTGTGCCGTACTCCGCCATCACCGACAGCCCCTGCCAGACGGGGTAGTCGGCCCCGACCAGCAGCGTGCCACCGATGGCGAACACATGCCGGCGATTGTCGACGTGCTCGCCATCGTAATCGATGCCGTGGAGATAATTGACGCCGTATCCGACCAGGGGTCCTGCGCCCCAGTAGGTCGAGACCCCGCGGGGGTTGGCGCGGCGCCACAGTCGTTGCGCGTCCAGTTGCAGGCTGTAGTCCGAGGTGTTGGTGCCGGAGCCTCCCCACTCGGGCGTGCGCTCGTGCCCGGCTTCGCCCCAGACGGTCAGGCGCCAGGCGCGCTGCGGCGAGGTGGCCCACTGCCAGCCGATGGTGCCGTCGTCGACCGCGCGGAGGTTCGCGTCGAGCAGCAGCACCGGCCCGGAGTGATGCGCGCCGTCGTTCTGCGCATCGTCGAGTTGCGCATCGTCGTCTTGCGCTCTGTCGCCCTGCGCATCCGCGGTCGCGATATCCGCGCCTCCCCGCCAGGCGACGAGGGCGAGCCGCCCGCCGTTCGCCCCGAGGTGCCACATCTCCTCGTATTGCGTGTCGCCGTCCCACGACCCGCGCGGCAGCCACTGGTAGTTCAATCCGATCCCGGTCTCCAGCAGCAGCGACAGGTTGCCGCCCAGCGCGTACTCCAACCCGAAGTCGGTGCGCCACGAGTCGTTGATCCTGTCCTCCGTCACGCCTCCGCGGTAATGCGTCTCGAGGCCGGTCGCCCAATAGGTGCGCAACCGGCCGTGCGGCGCCTGCCGCTGCACGTATTGGATGAGCATGCTGCTGTCATACGTGCCGGTGGAGGCCGACTTCGGGTAGTTGTCGTACTGGCGCCAGTTCAACTCGGCGCCGAACAGGCATCCCAGCCGCAACCCGCGCCGGTCGTCGAACATCCGCCGCCACAGGAATCCATCGGTCGCGTAACCCGGGCCCAGCCCGTCGACCCCGTTGACCAGGCCGCTCATCTTCCAGAGCCCCGCCACGGAGAACTCCAGCCCCCCGAACCCGCTCCCCGGCCCCTCATCCGCCTTGGGCCTGCCGCCCTGCCGCCACCGCCCCGGGTACAGGGTCACGTAGGTCGCCGCCAACCCGGTCGGGCTGATCGACGGGATCTCCGGCGTGTACGTCACGTTCCAGGTCGCCCACCGCGACCGCACCGCCACGAACGGAAACGGCGTCACCACCGGCCGGCTGTCATGGGCCGACGCCGACACCGAGTTGATCAGCTGCAACCCCAGGTCCACCGGC
>CAINDZ010000436.1 GCA_903847545.1 uncultured bacterium
CAGCGGCTACACGGCGAAGATCGCGGGCACCGAGATCGGCCTGGGCATCGAGCCCGAGATCGCGTTCTCGGCCTGCTTCGGCGCGCCGTTCATGGTGCACCACCCGTTCGTGTACGCGGACATGCTGCGCGCGAAGATGGAAGCCACGGGCGCCAACTGCTGGCTGATGAACACCGGTTGGACCGGCGGCCCGTTCGGCATCGGCAAGCGCATCTCGATCCGCCACACGCGCGGACTGCTGAACGCCGCGCTCGAGGGCAAGCTCGACAAGGTGAAGTACCGCCAGGACAAGCTGTTCGGGTTCGAGGTGCCGAAGACGTGCCCCGACGTGCCCGAAGAGGTGCTCGACCCGTCGTCCAGCTGGGGCGACAAGGACGACTACTGGCGGCGGTACGATGCCCTGGCGGCGCGCTTCCGCGAGAACTTCAAGCTGTTCTCGGACGGGTGCCCTCCCGAGATCGTGAAGGCCGGTCCGCGTCGCCTGAAGGACGTCGAAAAATAGCTGGGGTGGAGATGTCGGGCGGCGGTTGGCCGTGGACGAAGACGAAGACCCGGGCTTGCCCGGGTCTTCGCTTGTCACGGCCTTTCGGGGCGCGCTGACCTGCGGCCGCCCGGCGGGCAGCTATGACACCGCGTGTTCAACGAGTTGCGCCGGCGCAACCGGCGCGACTTTTTTCCCGGGAAGCGGACGGATTTGGTATGCTATCGCGACGCGCGGCCGACCGGAACCTCGGCCGCGGCGGTCCAACGATCCATCCATGTCCCGGGGGAACCTGCCATGACGCTTCGCTCACGCGCGGTCGGTCTCGTGTCCCTGTCGTTGCTTCTGTGCCTCGTCGCCGGGTCGGCGACGGCCGCGGTCACGATCTTCGTCGAGAACATCCACGGCCACGTGCCCGACACCGATGGCTTCCTGGACGGCGATCCCGACCCGCAGGTCTTCGTGTGGATCGACGGTTCGCTGGCCGGCGCCACGCCGATCATTCCGAGTGCGCTGAACCCGAACTGGCCGACGTTCAGCTGCTCGTTGCCCATCACGCCGGTCCCCGGCAACACGCCGCTGGTGTCGGTGAGCCTGATGGTGGCCGACGACGAAGGGCCGGGCAACCCGCAGCAGTTCGTCGGGACGGTGTCGTTCCAGTACGACTGGCAGGCCGGTGCGCCCGTCACGGCGACCGCGCCGATCGTCGGCGCCTACTCGTTCCCCGGCGACCAGATGACCGCGACGATCCGCGTCGTCTCGGACGCCGTGCCGGCCGAGGCGACGGCGTGGGGCGAGCTCAAGGCGCTGTTCCGCTAGCGCCGCCAGAAGTCCGCACGCGCGGCCGTGACCTGAGGGCAGGGCGGCCGCGCCGGCGTTTCGGGGAGGCTTGACGCAGATGTGACGATATGCGACAATTTCGCTCCACTAGAGGCTAAAAATGCTCATTTCGTCGCTTCGGGGGCACCATAAGGTTCTAAAAGTTAATCACTTGGGGGGATTGACGACCATGTTCCGCACCACGATTTCAGGGCGCTCCCTGCTGCCCGCGCTGTTCCTCGGCCTGTCCCTGCTGGCCGCGCCGGCCGGCGCCACGATCATGGGCCCCGGCCAGATCACCGCCTCGACCACCATCCCCAGCCAGGGCGGCTTCACGATCGACCAGATCTGTGACGGACTGCTGACGGCGCCGGGCTGGTTCAACGGGTTCGCCGTCAACCCGGGCATCATCGGCACGATCCACCTCGACTTCGCGACGCCGCAGGCGCTCGGCGACTTCGTGCTGTGGAACGACGTCAACGTCGGCGCCGAGGGCATCTCGCAGTTCCGTCTCGACTTCTTCGACGCCGCGAACGCGTCCCTGGGCAGCTCGCCGGTCTTCGTCGGGCCCATCGGCCAGGTGGCCCCGGCCATCTACCCGTTCGTGGTCGTCGAGAACGTGAAGCGCGTCGACCTGGTGGTGCTGACGCTGAACCCCAGCCCGCGCCTGGAAGTGCGCGAGGTGGCCTTCAACTGGTCGGATGTCGTGGCGAGCGAACCATCGACGTTTGGCGGGGTCAAGGCGCTGTTCCGGTAGCGCGCACGACGATCGCGCACAAAAAGGCAGCGACTTGCACAAAAAGGCAGCGACTTGCGCCGGCGCAAGTCGCTGCTGCCTTTTCACGCGTGATGCCCGGCTCAGCCCGGGGCGACGATGTTGATCGTGACGCTGTACTCCCGCGTCGCCAGGCCGTCCGGCGCGGTGATCCGGAAGCGGAACGTCCAGCTGGAGCCCACATCGATGCTGCCCATGCCGGTCAGGACCCATGACCCCGAGTTGGTGTACCCGCCGATAGGGTAGTAGGTGCGGATGGTGGCCGCGTCGTTGCGGGCGGCGATCTCCAGCGAGAAGTCGTTGCTGCCCCCGGTCGACACGCGATTGACGGTGTAGGACGTGACGGCCGGGTCGAAGGCGGGCACCAGCGTGAAGTCCC
>CAINDZ010000437.1 GCA_903847545.1 uncultured bacterium
CAGGCCGCGGTAGACCTGCTCCAGCAGCAGGACGCGGGCCATCTCGTGGGTCAGGGTCAGGCTGGACAGGCGGATGGTGCGGTCGGCGCGGGCCCGGGCCTCGTCGCCCAGCCCGTCGGCGCCGCCGATCAGGAAGCTGAGCCCGCCGTGGGCGCCCAGCAGGGCCGACAACTGCATGGTGGTCAGGTCCTCGCCGCGCTCGTCCAGGGCGATGACCGGCCGGGCCGGGTCGCGCGCGCCCAGGCGCTGCACCATCGCCGTCGCCTCGCGCCTGGGGTCGGCGTCCTTCAACTCGACGACCTCGACTGGGGCGAGGGGGCGGATGCGCGCCACGTACTCGTCGGCCAGCGCCGACAGGCGACGGTCCTTGCAGCGGCCGATGACAATGATTCTCAACATATGCGCACCCTGCCGCGACCGGGTTGGAGGTGGAGCCTCGCTTCGTGGCCCCGTGCGGCGCCGGCGTCGTGATGCGGCGCGCGGCTGCACGGTGGCCGCGTTGTCGACACGACCATGTTCATCGCCATTGCCCGCGATGCCAATCCTTTCTTGACACCCATCGGACCGACTTATCTAATTTGCCGCCGGGTTGTCGATGTGTCGACAACCCCTGTCCACGGGTCAGCCCACGGCGCCGTGCCCGGGTCCTCCGCTCACCACGAAAACCGGGAAAAAGCCCATGAATCTGCCGCATTTCCTCGGGGTTGTCAGCGGTGTACAGGATCATTTCGCGACTGCCCTGATATTCGTACTGGTCGGCTTCGTGTTCGCGGGCATCGCGCTCGGCGTCGCGAAGCTGCTGCGCCCGAGCAATCCCAGCGCCGCCAAGATGACGACGTACGAGTGCGGCGAGGTCGCGCGGGGCTCCTCGTGGATCCGCTTCAACGTCCGTTTCTACCTGGTCGCGCTGTTCTTCATCGTGTTCGACGTCGAGATGATCTTCCTGCTGCCGTGGGCCGTCGTGTTCCGGCAGTTGATGCCCGTGCCCGGGTTGGGCGCGATCGTCTTCTGGGACATGGTCATCTTCCTGGCCATCCTCGCCGTGGGCTTGGCCTACGTGTGGGCCAAGGGCGACCTCGACTGGGTCAAGAAGCTGGCCGAGCGCTCCGGTCCGGTCGCCACCGGCGTCACGGAGGAGGAGGAGGTCCCCGCACCGTGAGCACGCACCCGACGCCGCCCTCGGACTACGACGTTTCCCGGGAGCAGATGCTCGACTTCAAGGTCGACCAACAGCTCCTGCAGGTCGTCGACACCGACGCGAAGAACTTCATCCTGACCACGGTCGACGAGGTGTTCAACTGGGCCCGGCTCTCGAGCGTTTGGCCCGTCACCTTCGGCCTGGCGTGCTGCGCCATCGAGATGATGGCCACCTCGGCGACGCGCTACGACATCGACCGCTTCGGCGCCGGCGCCTTCCGCGCCACGCCGCGGCAGGCCGACCTGATGATCGTCTCGGGCACGGTCACGGCCAAGATGGCCACGCGCCTGAAGCTGATCTACGACCAGATGCCCGAGCCCAAGTGGGTCATCGCGATGGGCAGCTGCGCGATCGGCGGCGGTCCGTACTTCAAGTACGGCTACCACGTCGTCAAGGGCGTCGACTTCATGGTGCCCGTCGACGTGTACGTGCCCGGCTGCCCGCCGCGCCCCGAGGTGCTGCTGGACGGCCTGATGCGCCTGCAGGACAAGATCCGCGGCCGCAAGGGGCGCTTCATCGCCCCGAAGTGGGTCACCGACTACGCCAAGCTGATCCCCTACCGGAAGTAGAGAGGTCCGCGCGTGGAACAGAACGCGATCTACGAGCTGCTGGCCGGCGTCCTGGGTGACGGCGCGCTCGGCTACAACGAGCACGCGCTCGAGCCCTGGGCCGACGTGGCGCCGGCGCGCATCGCCGAGGCCTGCCGGTTCCTTCGCGACGACCCGCGGCTGGGCTTCGACCAGCTGATGTGCCTGAGCGGGCTGGACTGGGACGGCTTCGACGAGACCGGCAAGGGCAAGTCGACGGCCATCCTGGGCTATACCGACGACGGCAAGCCCGAGACCAGCGACCGCGTGGGCACGGGCGAGCTGGGCGTGGCCTACCACCTGTACAGCCACGCGCTGCGCCACAAGTTCACGCTGCGGGTGCGCGTGCCGCGCGACGCGGCCACGGTGCCGACCGTGGGCGGCGTGTGGTCGACCGCGCAGTGGCACGAGCGCGAGGCGTGGGACCTGCTCGGCATCACCTTCGCGGGACATCCGGACCTGCGCCGCATGTTGCTGGACGACGAGTGGGTCGGCCATCCACTGCGCAAGGATTACGTGATGCCCGACACGTGGAGCGGCGTGCCCCTGCAGGGCCAGCCGTACTGCGCCAACCCGTTCCCCGTCGAGACCGGCGGTCCGGACCAGCCCGCGGGCGACCAGCCCGCCGAGGGATGAGCATGGCCAGTGAATCGACACGGGTGAACGTCCCGGGCGCGGTCTCCGGCAACGGGTGGCACGACCAGGACCATGTGCCCGGCATCAAGAGCGAGCTGCTCGAGCTGAACATGGGCCCGCAGCATCCCGCGACGCACGGCGTGCTGCGCCTGCTGCTGCAGACCGACGGCGAGATCGTCTACAAGGTGACGCCGGTGCTGGGCTACCTGCACCGCTGCGCCGAGAAGATCGCCGAGGGCGTCAACTACAAGCAGTGGGTGGTGTACACCGACCGCTTCGACTACCTGGCGCCGATGTGCTGCAACCACGCGTACGTGACGGCGGTCGAGAAGCTGATGGGGCAGGAAGTGCCCGAGCGCGCGGAGCACATCCGCGTCGCCGTGGCCGAGCTGTCGCGCATCGCCAGCCACCTCATCGCCCTGGCCACCTTCGGCCTGGACATGGGCGCCTGGACGCCGCTGCTGTACTGCTTCCGCGAGCGCGAGGAGATCCTGAACCTGCTCGAGCGCATCTCGGGCGGGCGGATGCTCTACAACTACATGATCCCCGGCGGCGTGCGGTACGACGTGCCGAACGACAACTGGGTGGCCGACGTGCTCGACTTCGTCGACCTGATGGAGCACAACAAGCTGCCCGAGTACAACACGCTGCTGACGTACAACAAGATCTTCATCGAGCGCACCGCCGACGTGGGCGTCATCGACGCGGCCACGGCGCTGGACTACGGCTGCACCGGCCCGGTGCTGCGCGGCTCGGGCGTCGACTTCGACTGCCGCCGCGACGACCCGTACAGCGTGTACCACAAGTTCGACTGGCAGGTGCAGGTGGGCCGCGGCGAGATGGGCACCCTCGGCGACTGCTGGGACCGGTACATCGTCCGCGCGCGGGAGATCGAGCAGTCGTGCCGCCTCATCCGGCAGGCGCTGCAGCAGCTGCCCGAGGGCTCGTACCAGGCGCTGGCGCTGAAGGCCATCGTCAAGGCGCCCGCGGGGGCGGCCTACACGCGCGTCGAGAGCGCGAAGGGCGAGCTCGGCCACTACATCATCTCGGACGGCGGGCAGACGGCGTTCCGCAACAAGGTGCGGTCGCCGTCCTTCTGCAACCTGCAGGTCGTCGAGAAGGTGGGCGTGGGGCAGATGGTCTCGGATCTCGTGGCCCTGGTGGGGTCGCTGGACATCGTCCTCGGGGAGATTGACCGCTGATGAAGCTCATGTACGACTTCTTCACCGGGCAGCTGGGCCTGGACGCGACCGGGGCCAACATCTCGGTGGCCTCGGTGATGGCCGTGATCATGTTCACGGTCATGGCCCTGTGCGCGATCGTCCTCACGTGGATGGAGCGCAAGGTCGCCGGCTTCATGCAGAGCCGCTACGGCCCGATGTACACCGGCCGCTTCCACGGCTGGGCGCAGGCCGTGGCCGACATGCTGAAGATCCTCGGCAAGGAGGACATCATCCCGGCCGAGTCGGACAAGGGCCTGTTCAAGTTCGCGCCGATCCTGGTGCTGCTGGGCTCGCTGCTGGCGTGGGCGGCCATTCCCTGGGCGCCCGACTTCGTGGCCGCCGACTTCGACCTGGGCCTGTTCTACATCTTCGCCGTCAGCAGCCTGGTCGTGATCGGCATCCTGATGGCGGGCTGGGCCTCGAACAACAAGTGGGCACTGTACGGCGCGGCGCGCGGCGCGGCGCAGATGATCAGCTACGAGATCCCGCTGGCGCTGGCGGCCGTGCCGGTGGTCATGCGCGCGGGCTCGCTGAACCCCAGCGACATCGTCATCGCGCAGCAGGGCGGGATCTGGCACTGGAACATCAACCCGATCACCAACCCGTTCCTGTTCATCGCGTTCTTCATGTACTTCATCGCCTCGATCGCCGAGACGAACCGCGGGCCGTTCGACATGCCCGAGACCGAGTCCGAGCTGGTGGCCGGCTACCACACCGAGTACACCGGCATGCGCTTCGCCTTCTTCTTCCTGGCGGAGTACGCGAACCTGTTCCTGGTCTCGATGATCGCCGCGATGGTGTTCCTGGGCGGCTGGTGGGCGCCGATCCCGGTCCTGGACCGGTTCATCCCGCCCGCGCTGAGCTTCATCATCAAGGGCATGCTGCTCGTGTTCCTGAACATGTGGGTGCGCTGGACGCTGCCGCGCGTGCGCGTCGACCAGCTGATGCACCTGTGCTGGAAGGTCATGATTCCCGTGTCGCTGCTGTGCGTGGTGGGCGCGGGCGTGTGGATGATGGCCCTGGGCCAGTTGAAGTAACCCGGATTTCCCGGCGCGCGGCCCGGCCGCGTCGCCGTTTCTGCCGCGAAAGGGCGTGAACAGAAGATGGGTCAGTACTTCGCGGACATCGTGGCGGCCGTCGGCTCGGCAATGCAGGGCATGGCCATCACGTTCAAGCACATCTACAAGAAGCCGGTGACGCTGCAGTACCCGGACGAGCGCCAGGTCATGCCCGAGCGCTTCCGGGGCTTCGTGCACAACGACACGGCCAAGTGCGACGCCTGCAACATCTGCGCGAAGAACTGCCCGGTCGACTGCATCTACATCGAGGCCGAGGGCAAGGGCAAGGACCGCTACATGACGCGGTACGCCATCGACTACAACAAGTGCATCTGGTGCTCGCTCTGCACCGAGAACTGCCACACCGGCTCGATCACCATGAGCCACGACTACGACCACTCGGTGTACGACCGCCGGTCGCTGGTCTACGAGTTCATGGATCCCCGCGTGGCCAAGATCCCCTGCCATCGCGCCACGCGCATCGAGCAGGGCTGGTGGGTCGAGCCGAAGGAAGACAAGCCCGGCGCCGGAGACAAAGGAGACGACGCGTGATCCGTGACCTGGTCTTCGTCCTGCTGGCGCTGCTGACCGTGGTGCCGGCGTTCTGGGTGGTGTTCAGCCGCAACATCGTGCACGCGGGTTTCGCCCTGCTGTTCACGCTGGTCGGCGTGGCCGGCCTGTACGGCTTCCTGGGGGCCGACTTCCTGGCCGTCACCCAGTTGATGGTGTACGTGGGCGGCGTGCTGGTGCTGGTGCTGTTCACGGTCATGATGACGCACGTCCCTGCCGCCAAGCGCAGTCGGCACGGCCTGGACCGCTATGTCCCGCCGGCGGTGTTCGCCGCCGCGGTGTTCGGCGTGCTGTACAAGGTGATCACGGCCGTGAAGTGGAACGTCGGCGAGGCGTCGACGGCCCCGACGACGACCGAGATCGGCACGCAGTTGATGACCAACTACGTCTTCCCGTTCGAGTACGTGTCGATCGTGCTGCTGGCCGCCATGGTCGGCGCGGCGATCCTGATCCGCGAGCGCAGCCACGCCGGATCCGACGACGCGATCGCCGAAGAGAAGCAGGAGGCGCGCCCGTGAACGTCGGCTTGCCGCATTTCCTGACCGTGGGCGCCGTGCTGTTCGCCCTGGGCCTGTTCGCCGTGATGTCGCGACGCAACGCGGTCGCCATCCTGATGGGCGTCGAGTTGATGCTCAACGCCGCCAACGTGAACTTCGTGGCGTTCTCGCGCTACGTGCAGGATGGCATCGACGGCCAGTTGATGGCCGCCTTCGTCATCGTGCTGGCGGCCGCCGAGGCCGCCGTCGCCCTGGCCATCGTCCTGGCGCTGTACCGCAACTACGGCACCGTCCATGCGGACACCGCGCAAAGCCTGAAGCGATAAGGGAGAACCACCGGCGATGAGCGACCAGGCCATCATTACAGCGGCAATCTCGATCCTGCTGCTGCCGCTGCTGTCGTACACGCTGACCTTCTTCTTCGGGAAGAAGCTGCCGCGCAAGGGCGACTTCATCGGCGTGACCCTCATGGGCATCGCGCTGGTGCAGGCGCTCAGGATCTTCATCGCGTTCTGGCAGGTCGGCGACCCCGCGCACCGCGTGGAGAAGGCGTTCACCTGGCTGGACCTGGGCGGCTTCCGCCTGGACGCCGGCATCCTGGTGGACGGCATGACCTCCGTGATGCTGATGGTGGTCTGCCTCGTCAGCTTCCTGGTGCACCTGTACTCGACCGGGTACATGCACGGGGACCGGCGCTACGAGCGGTTCTTCGCCTTCCTCGGGTTCTTCACGTTCTCGATGCTGGGCATCGTGCTGTCGAACAACCTGTTCTTCCTGTACGTCTTCTGGGAGCTGGTCGGCCTGTCGAGCTACCTGCTGATCGGCTTCTTCTTCCACAAGGCGTCGGCGGCGTCGGCCAACAAGAAGGCCTTCCTGACCAACCGCGTCGGCGACTGGGGCTTCTGGCTGGGCATCCTGGCGTTCTTCACGGCCACCGGCACGCTGAACTACTTCGACCTGTTCGCGCAGGTGCACGCCGGCGCCATCAAGGGCTCGCTGCTGAGCTGGGCGGGCGTCGGCCTGTTCATGGGCTGCGTCGGCAAGTCGGCGCAGATGCCGCTGCACATCTGGCTGCCGGACGCCATGGAGGGCCCCACGCCCGTGTCGGCCCTGATCCACGCCGCGACGATGGTCGCCGCCGGCGTGTACATGGTGGCGCGCCTGGCGCCCCTGTTCGGGCCGCAGGCGCTGATCGTGGTGCTGTACGTGGGCGCCATCACGGCCTTCATCACGGCCACGATCGCGCTGGTCAAGACGGACATCAAGCGGGTGCTGGCCTTCTCGACCCTGAGCCAGCTGGGCTACATGGTCATGGGCCTGGGCGCGGGCGACCCCGTCAACGCCATGTACCACCTGACCACGCACGCGATGTTCAAGGCCCTGCTCTTCCTGGGCGCCGGCTCAGTCATCCACGCCGTGCACTCGCAGGAGATGCCCGACATGGGCGGCCTGCGCAAGAAGATGCCGGTCACGTTCTGGACGTTCCTGATCGCCACGCTGGCCATCAGCGGCGTGCCGGGCCTGTCGGGCTTCTACTCGAAGGACGGCATCCTGGGCTCGGTGCTGGCGTTCGGCATGCTGAAGGGCCACTACCTGCCCTTCATCCTGGGCATCACGGCCGCGGCCCTGACGCCGTTCTACATGTTCCGCATCGTGTTCCTGACGTTCTTCGGCAAGCCGCGCGACCACCACAAGTTCGAGCACGCCCACGAGAGCGGCCGCGCCATGACGATCCCGCTGATCGTGCTGGCGTTCATGTCGGTCATCGCGGCCGGCATCCCGGGCAACACGGCGGACAAGAGCTGGTTCAAGAAGTACGCGGCGCCCTACGACATGGCGGCCATCTCCGCGCAGTACGAGGCGAAGCACGGCGTCGGCCACGAAGCGACGCCGGCGGTCGAGGTGGCGGCGCTGGAGGGCGAGCACGCGGCGACGGCGCTGGGTGAGCCTGCGGCGGCGCATGGCGAACCTGCTGCTGCGCATGGTGAGCCCGTTGCTGCGCATGGCGAGAACCTGCACGCCGAGGCGGCGCCGGCCGAGGGCGGCCACGAGGCGGCACCCGCGCATGGTGCGCCCGCGGCGACGCACGCCGAGGCCGGCGGCGCCCACGGCGGGCACGACGCGCATGTGCGACACCAGGCCCACATCCGCGCCATGATCATGTCGATCCTGGTGGCCACCCTGGGCATCAGCGCCTCGTGGTGGACCTACCACAAGCTGCGGGTGAACCCGGCCGCCATCCAGGCGCGCCTGCCGTTCGCCCACAAGGTGCTGCAGGGGCAGTACTTCTTCGATGAGTTGTACGCGGCCACGCTCTACCGGTTCACCCTGTGGTGGTCGATGGTGTGCGCAGCGTTCGACCGCATCGTGGTCGACGGCATCGTCAACGGCACGGGTTACCTGACCCGGCTGGTGTCGTGGGTTTCGGGCTTGTGCGACCGCTACATCGTCGATGGCGCGGTCAATGGTGTGGCGACCGTTCTGCAGGGCGCCGGCGAAGGCATTCGCCGCGTCCAGACCGGCCGCATTCAGACGTATCTGGTCTACGTCAGCGCCTCGGTGCTGGTGCTGATCGTGATCTACCGGGTTCTGTAGGGACGACGAGAGAACACCCGAGAGGAGCGCCACGCAATGGGCGAGCACATTCTATCGTGGATGACCTTCTTCCCTGTCATCGGGGCGGCCGTGATTGCCTTCCTGCCGTCCGGGAAGAAGCAGATCATCAGGACGGTGGCGGCGGTGGCCGCGGCCGTGCCGTTGCTCCTGGCCGTTCAGTTGTACGCGAGCTTCGACCGCGGTTCCGGCGCGTTGCAGTTCGTCGAGCACTACAGCTGGATCAAGAGCTTCAACATCGAGTACTTCATGGCCGTCGACGGCCTGAGTATGCCGATGATGCTGCTGACGGCGCTGCTCTCGTTCCTGTGCATCTTCGCCTCGTGGGGGATCGAGAAGTCGGTCAAGGGCTACTTCTCGATGTTCCTGCTGCTCGAGACGGGCATGTTCGGGGTGTTCTGCGCGCTCGACTTCTTCCTGTTCTACGTGTTCTGGGAAGTCATGCTGCTGCCGATGTACTTCCTGATCGGCATCTGGGGCGGCCCGCGTCGCGAGTACGCCGCCATCAAGTTCTTCCTGTACACGCTGGCCGGCTCGGTGCTGATGCTGCTGGCCATGATCGCCTTCTACCTGAACGTGCAGGACCCCGTGACCGGCGGCCACACGTTCAACATGGTCTACATGTTCGACCAGGCGAACCACAGCCCGTGGCTGCTGGCGACGAACGTGCGGCACCTGCTCTGGCTGGCCCTGTTCATCGGCTTCGCGATCAAGGTGCCGGTCTTCCCGTTCCACACCTGGTTGCCCGATGCCCACGTCGAGGCGCCCACGGCCGTGTCGGTCATCCTGGCCGGCGTGTTGCTGAAGATGGGCACCTACGGCCTGCTGCGCATCAGCTACCCGATGCTGCCCGACCAGGCGATGTGGTTCCGCTACGCGCTGGCCACGCTGGGGGCCATCAACATCCTCTATGGCGCGTACTGCGCCATGGCGCAGAAGGACATGAAGAAGCTGGTCGCGTACTCGTCGGTCAGCCACATGGGCTACGTGCTGCTGGGCATGGCGGCCATGAACTCGGCGGGCATGAACGGCGCCGTGCTGCAGATGTTCAACCACGGCACGATCACGGCCATGATGTTCCTCTGCGTGGGCGTCGTCTACGACCGCGCCCACACCCGCGAGATCAACGGCTTCGGCGGCCTGGGCATGCAGATGCCCCGCTACTTCTCGTTCTTCAGCTTCGCGCTGTTCGCGGCGCTGGGCCTGCCCGGCCTGAGCGGCTTCGTCAGCGAGGCGATGATCTTCATCGGCGCCTTCCCGGCGTTCCGCACGATCACGATGATCTCGGCCCTGGGCATCATCATCGGCGCCGCCTACGTGCTGTGGATGCTGCAGCGCGTGTTCCTGGGCCCGAAGAACGACAAGTGGGACAACCTGCCTGACATCAACGCGCGCGAGATGTTCACGCTGGTGCCGATCGGCATCCTCGTGCTGCTGTTCGGCGTGTACCCGATGCCGGTGCTCGACCTGATGAAGGTCACCCTGAACAACCTGGTCAAGGTGGTGGCCGGCTGAGCCGGTCCCGCGCGAGGAGTCTTCCGGAATGGAACTCTTGCACGTGAAGATCCCGAGCTGGGCAGACCTGCAGTTCTGGCTGCCCGAGGCCGTGCTGTGCTGCACGTTCGTGCTCGCCCTGCTGGGTGACATGCTGGCGCGCGGCCGCCGGCCCGTGGTGGCGTTCGCCATCTCGGTGCTGGGCCTGCTCGCGGCCGGCGCGCTGGCGATCGCGGACACCGGGGCCCTGGCGCCGGCCGGCGGGCGCGGCATCATGGGCGACCTGATGGTGGTCGACGGCATGGCCGTCTTCTTCCGCCTGCTGTTCGTCTTCGGCGGCCTGGCGACGGTGCTGTTCGCCTGGACGTCCGA
>CAINDZ010000438.1 GCA_903847545.1 uncultured bacterium
CATCGACGCCGTGTTCCCCTTCGAGGAGGCGGCCCGGGCGCACGAGCGCCTGGAGAGTCGCGCGAACTTCGGCAAGATCCTGCTCGAGCCCGGCGCGTGAGCGCGGCGGGCGGAAGGCGCGAGGCGTGAAGGTATCGGTCGCCATCATCACGAAGGATGCCGCCGGGCCGCTGGACCGCTGCCTGGCCTCGCTGGCGTTTGCCGACGAGGTCGTGGTGCTGGACCAGGGCAGCACCGACGACACGGCGGCCGTCTGCGCCCGTCACGGCGCCGCGCTGCACCAGGGCGAGTGGCGGGGCTTCGGGCCGACCAAGCAGCAGGCCGTCGACCTGTGCCGCAACCGCTGGGTGCTGAACGTCGACACCGACGAGGAGGTCTCGCCGGAGCTGGCGACGGCCATCGCGGCGTTGCCCGACGAGTCGGCGGCAGCGGCCTACTCGGTCAACCGGCTGAGCCGCTTCCTGGGCGGCTGGATCCGCCACTGCGGCTGGCATCCGGACCGCGTGGTGCGGCTGTTCGACCGCGAGCGTGCGCGCTTCGACGACAAGCCGGTCCACGAGAGCGTCGTGCACCCGGGCGCGCCCGTGCGCCTGCCCGGCCTGTTGCGGCACCATCCCTACGAGACGATGGAGCAGTACATCGCCAAGCTGGACCGCTACACGACGCTGGCGGCGGCCGATCTGCACGCGCGCGGCCGGCGCTGCGGCCCGGGCACCGCGGTGCTGCGCGCCGAGGCGGCGTTCTGGCGCATGTGGGTGCTGCAGGGCGGCTGGCGCGACGGCGGGCCGGGCCTGGTGCTGTGCCGCGCGTCGTCGTTCTACGTGCTGTCGAAGTACGTGAAGCTGTGGCGACTGGGGCGCGCGTGAAGGTGCTCGTCGTCCGCGTGGACCGGCTGGGCGACCTGGTCCTGTCGCTGCCGGTGTTCGCCGCCGGCAAGGCGGCGCGGCCGGATTGGGAGTTCCACGCCCTGGTGGCGCCCGGCTGCGCGCCGCTGGTCGAGAGCGACCCGAACGTGGCGGCCGTGTGGACGTGGAGCCCCGTGGCCGGGCTCGCAGCCGGGGCCGAGCTCGTGGCCGCGCTGCGCGCCGAGCGCTTCGACGCGGCGCTGTTGCTGCAGTTCAACGCGCCGCTGGCGCGCCTCCTGAAGCAGGCGGGCATCGGGCGGCTGCACGGGCCGTTGTCCAAGCCCGCCAGCTGGTTCCTGCTGAACCGCGGCACGTGGCAGCGCCGCTCGCGCTCGGGCCGCCATGAGATGGACCTGAACCTGGAACTGCTGGCGCGGATGCTGGGCGCGCGGCTGCCGACTGCCGGGCCGGTGCGGCTGCACGTGTCGGCGGCACAGGAGCAGATCGGGCGCGACTTCCGCCGCGAAATGGCGCCCGGCGCGGAGCGGGTGGCGTTCGTGCACCCAGGCTCGGGCGGCTCGGCGCTGGACTGGGATCCCGCGCGCTTCGCGCACCTGGCCGGTCAGCTGGCCGACCAGCCGGGGTGGCGGGTGTTCGTGACGGGACAGGGCGGAGACGGGCCGGCCGTGCTGGGCATGCAGGCGGCGGGGCTGGACCCGCGCGTGGGCGTCCTCCTGGACAGGTACGGCCTGCGCGAGTTCCTTGGCGTGCTGTCGGCGGGCGACGCGTTCATCGGCCCGTCGACCGGGCCCTTGCACCTGGCGTCGGCGCTGGGCCTGGGCACGGTGGGCATCTTCCCGCCGGCGCCGGCCATGCACCCGCGCCGCTGGGGTCCGCGGGGGCCGTGGAACCGCGTGCTGGCGCCCGAGGTTGCCTGCCCCGGCAGGCACGCCTGCCGTTTGGAGAAGTGTTCGTTGCACAACTGCCTGGGCGAGGTCACGGTCGCGGCCGTGGCGGGGGCGGTGCGGGCCGTAATGGCGGAACGGAATGCGTCGGCGGCCGGGTAGGGCCGCGACGGGGAAGGAACGGGCGATGATGCGGTGCGGGTCGAACCGGATGGTGGCATGGCTGGCGGTGTGCGTGATCGTCGGCGCGGCGGCGGGCGCCCGCGCGCAGGCCGTCGATGCGGGGGCCACGGCGCGGCAGTTGATGGAACAGGCGCGCCGGGCCGGCGGCCGCGGCACGCTGCCGAACGCGTGGTGGGACCTGGAAAACCGCATCAACCAGGCCGACCTGCAGGGCGCCGCCGCCGACTGGACCGCGGTCGAGCAGGAGGCGCAGCGCCTGGTGAACCAGGCCGAGTTCCTCAACCAGATGCGCCAGCAGAAGAGCGGCCTCGAGGCGCTGCTCGGCCGCTACGACCAGTCGCTGGTCGAGATTGCGACGCTGCTGGGCGTCGAGGTCGACCCGCTGCTGTCGGGCGCGCCGGCCGCCGCCGACCTGCTGGAGAAGCTGACGGCGGCCAACCTGGAGCGGCAGGTGGCGCTCGACGCGCTGCGCGTGGAGAACCGCCGGCTGAAGGACACCGTGGGCGGCCACGCCGAGGCGCTCGAGGCGCAGGTGGCGACGCAGCAGGCCGAGATCAGCATGCTGCGCAAGAAGCTCTGGGACACCGAGCTGCGGGCCGGCATGGCCGAGGCCGACCGCTCGGCCGCCGAGTCGGAACTGACACGCAAGCAGGAGCGCGAGGAGGCCGTGGCCGCCGTGCGCAAGTCGTTCGGCAAGGACGAGGCCGAGGTGGTCGTGACGGCCGAGGGCGCCATCGTGCTGCGGGTGTTCGGCCTGTCGTTCGGCGTCGGCAGCGCCGAGCTGGGCAAGGGCCAGGACAAGCTGGTGGGGAAGATCGCCGACGCCGTCGCGCGGTTCCCCGGCGCGCCGGTCACGGTGGAAGGCCA
>CAINDZ010000439.1 GCA_903847545.1 uncultured bacterium
ACCAGCCCCAGCGTCAGGATGACCCCGATCATCGTCAGCGTCAATCCCGCCCGGTACGAGGCGTCGTGGTACGCGAACGTGACCGTGTGGTCGCCCGCGGGCACGGCCACGGCGCGCAGCGCCAGGTCGGCCGTCAGCAGCTTCGCGGCGCGCCCATCGACCTCGACGCTCCAGCCCGGGGCGGCCATGTCGGCCAGCACAAGGACGGCGGCGACCGGGGCGTTCGTCCGCAGGGTGACCTTGTCCAGGCCGTCGGCCACGAACTCGGGCACGGGCAGCGGCGTCGCGGTCGCGGCCGGCGCCGGGTCGGGCGCGCCGTCCAGGCGAACGGTGCCGCCCACGTCGATGCGACCGGCCTGGATGCCGTCGAGGAACGGACCCAGCGCAGCGCGCCCGCCCGCGGGCGCCGGCTCCCAGCGCGACACCAGGCGCGCGCGCGGCAGCGCCGAGCGGTTGCGGTACGCCACCACGTCGCCGGCGCGCAGCGGCTCCGGCTCGACGTCGCAGCCGAGCTGCGCCAGCGCGGGCAGCTGCCGCGGGTCAAGTTCGCCGTCCAGGACCACCAGCCGCGCGCCCAGCCACGAGGCCAGGCGGCCGGCCGGCTGGTCGCCGTACAGGCGGCTGCGGATCGCCTCGTAGCTCGCCAGCTTGGCCGGGTGGTAGCCGCCCAGCGAGCGGATGCCGTCGGCCATCCAGGTGTTGCGCTGCTGATGCTCACCCAGCGGCCAGATGCGGTCGTGGCCGGCCGCTGCGGCGAGGACAGACGCGCCGGTGCCGGCCGCCTCGGCCGCGCGCGCCGCCGGCGCGACCATCAACTGCGGCGCCTGCACGAGCTGCGCCTGCCCGTTCGCTCCGCGCGCCACCTGCAACAGTCCCTGTTCGGGATGGACGATGAGGCGATCGACGCCCAGCAGGTCGACACAGGCCAGGGCCAGCAGCACCCAGGCCAGGCCGCGCTGCCGGAACGCTGCGTTGCGGGCGGCGAAGGCCAGCGCGCCCGCGGCCGCCAGCAGCACGACGCCGATGCGCACGAGGCTCGCCTTGTGCAGCCCCCAGGCGGCGTCCACGAGTACGCCCGGCGCGGGCTTGCCGCTGGCCGCGGCCAGCGCCTGCAGGCTGCCGCGGTAGGCGTCCTCGAACAGCGAGGCGCCGCCGCCGGCCAGCATGAGCAGGCCGACGGCGCCCAGCGCGATCGGCGCGACCAGGGGCCGGCTCGCGGGCACACCCTCGCGCCCGAGGCGTTCGAGGCCGCGCGCGGCCAGGATCGCCAGCGCGAACGCGGGCACCACAAGGATCATCGACGGCACGCGGAACTTGTTGAAGAACGGCGCCGCCTTGTACAGCAGCTCGTAGAGGCCGAAGCCCGAGGTGCCGAACGAGACCAGGACGGCCAGCACCGAGACGGCCGCCAGCGCGCCCCACAGGCTGCGCCCGCCGCGCGCGAACGCGCAGGCGGCGATGGCCAGCCACAGGATGCCGAAGTAGTTGGGGTAGTCGTTGAACGGCATGTGGCCCAGGTAGGTGGCCTGGCCGAAGCCCGAGGACGCCGGCAGGATGAACGTTCCGGTCTCGGAAGGATCGAGCGACCAGCCGGTCGCGTACTCCAGGCCGACGCCGCCGCCGCCCTGCGTGTCCTGGCCGCGCGTCGAGATGCCCGCGTACTGCCTGACCGGCACCAGCAGCACGGCGCCGACCAGGAAGCCCAGCGCGATGCCCGCCGCGAAGCCGCCGAACCGGCGCGCGCGCACGGCGCCGGCCAGCGCCTCCTGCGCGGCCTCGAACGGCCGGACGGTCCCCCACAGCGCCACCCAACCCGACACCGCCAGCGTGTAGTACGTGATCTGGAAGTGGCCGCGCAGCAGCTGCAGGCCGGTCAGCAGGCCCAGCATGCCGATGGCGCGCGGGCCGGCGCCGTCGAGCACGCGCAGGGTCCAGCCCACGATCCAGGGCAGGTACATCGCCGCGCCCAGCTTCGAGCCGTGCCCGTGCACGCCCCACGCCACGACCTGCGGGAAGAGCAGGAACAGCGCCGCGCCCAGCAGCAGCGAGGAGAAGGGCAGCTTCCACCGCGACAGCAGCCACGCCATGCCCAGGCCGCCGAAGACCAGGTGGCCCAGCATCCACGTCAAGGGCGCCAGCCCGAGGGTGCCCTGCAGGAAGCTGAACAGCGCAGCCGGCGGGTACAGGCCCGGCACGTAGGCCAGGGACCCGAATGTCGGCATGCCGGCGAACAGGTACGGGTTCCACTTCGCCGACTCGCCGCGCGCGACGGCGGCGTTGCCCACCTGCGTGAAGGCGTCGGCGTTGCCGGCGTCGGCGCTGCGGAACGTCAGGCCCTCGAAGGTGGGGCCCGGGTACAGCACCGCGACGACCAGCCACACGGCCAGCCCCAGCACGAGCCACCGCGCCCAGGGCCTCGACTCGACGGCCTGCCAGGCGGCCGGGCCGCCGCCGTTGCCGCTGCCCGGGTTCGCCGTGTGCCTTCCTGCGTTCGCCATCACCACTCCCGTATTCGCGTGGCGGCCGCGCAAACGGCGGCCGGACATGATCCTACCAGACGGCCGGCCGGGGCGTAAACCGCCGGCCGCCGCACGTTCAATGGTCGAGCCCCCGCAACTCGTCGATGGCCCCCTGCCACACCGCCAGCGCCGTGGCCAGGCGCCCGTGCCACAGGTTCCAGGCCATGTGGCCGGCGAAGAACCCCGCCTGCGCCAGGAACAGCAGCGGCCACTCGCGGCGCGGCCAGTGCGTGCGCATCAGGCGCACGTGGCTGCGGCTGCGCAGCCAGACCCGGTAGGGGCTCTCCTGCCCCAGCGAGGCCGACACCTTGTGCAGCACCAGCGCGCGCGGCACGTGCAGGATGCACCCGCCCAGCTCCCGCGCGCGCAGCGAATAGTCGGCGTCCTCGCCGTAGAAGTGGAACGACTCGTCCAGCAGCCCCAGCCGGGCCAGCGCCCCCGGCGCCAGCATCAGCGCGCAACCGGTGCCGTAGTCGACGTACCGCGGTTGCGGGTCCAGGCGCCCGGCCAGCTTGCGGATGCCGTCGTGCCGCACCCAGCCGCTGCGCCGGCCGACGATGCCGCCGTCGTACCACACGCGCGCCGGGTCGGCCGCATAGCAGATGCGCGGCGTGGCCAGCCACGCCGTGGGGTCGGCCGCCATCGCCAGGGTCAGCGAGCGCAGGCTGCCCTCGGGCACGATGGTGTCGGCGTTCAGCAGGAGGATGTGGGAGTCGTCGCCCTCTGCCTGCAGCAGGCGCAGCGCGACGTTGTTGCCGCCCGCCCACCGCAGGTTGGCCCCGGCCTCGATGATCTCGACCCCGGGATGGTGCCGCCGCGTCCACGACACCGAGGCGTCGGTCGAGCCGTTGTCCACCATGATGACGCGCAGGCCCGGGTAGCGGCAGTCGCGCAGCGAGCCGAGGCAGTCGCGCAGGTCGCCCAGGCCGTTCCAGTTGACGATGACGACGACCAGGGGCGGCAACGGGCCGCCTTGGCCGTCGTGCCGGAAGGCGTTGCGCTCAGGCACGGCGGCCGATCCGGTACTCCGTCTCCGGGCGCCGGCCGGCGACGATCATCTCGGCGATCAGCCCCAGGCTGACGAACTGCAGCGCGATGACCATCAGCACGAGCCCCAGCACCAGCATCGGGCGCACGCGCAGGCCGTGGCCCAGCAGCCACCACGCCAGGAAGTACAGGCTGATGCCGCCGCCGCCGGCGAAGCACACGAGGCCCATGCGGCCGAAGAAGTGCAGCGGCGAGGTGCGCTTGGCGTGCAGGAAGTACACGGTGAGCAGGTCCAGGAAGCCGTTGATGAACCGCGCCATGCCGTACTTGGTCTTGCCGTACTTGCGCGCCGCGTGCCGGACCGGCAGCTCGGTCACGCGGAAACCGTCCAGGTGCGCCAGCGCCGGCACGTAGCGGTGCATGTCGCCGTACAACCGGACACGCTGGGTCACCTCGCGGCGATACGCCTTCAGGCCGCAGTTGAAGTCGTGCAGCTTCAGGCCGCACATGCGCCCGGTGAACCAGTTGAACACCTTGCTGGTCTGGTTCTTCACCAGGCTGTCGCGCCGCTTCTGCTTCCAGCCCGAGACCAGGTCGTATCCCTCGTCCAGCTTGTCGATCAGCGCGGGGATCTCGGCGGGGTCGTCCTGCAGGTCGGCGTCCATGGTGATGACGATGGCGCCGCCGCTGGCGGCGAAGCCGGCGGCCAGCGCGGCCGCCTTCCCGAAGTTGCGCCCGAACGACAGGCCGTGCACCTGGGGCCTTTGCGCGGCCAGCCGCTGCGTGACGGCGAACGTGTCATCGGTGCTGCCGTCGTCGATGATCCAGGCTTCCCAGGACAGGCCGCGGCCCTCGGCGGCCGCCGCGATGCGGTCGACCAGTTCGGGCAGCGACTCGGCCTCGTTGAAGGCGGGCACGACGACCGACAGGTCGCAGGTCGGGCCGGCGCCCGGGGCGGGGCTGTCGTGGTCGCTCACGCCTTGCGCCTCCGCGCCACGGCCCACGCCACCTCGCGACGCAGGCCCTCGGCGAACTCGACGGTCGGCCGGTAGCCGATGGTGGCCTCGACGTACGTGCGGTCGGCGAAGGTGTCGCGCACGTCGCCGTCGGCGACGGGGCGGTACTCGACGGTGGCCGAGATGCCGGGCACCTGCTCGCGCAACAGCTCGCCCAGCAGGGCCAGCGAATCGCCGAACGCGACGCGGCTGCCGCCGCCGGTGTTGAACACTTCCCACGGCCTGTCGCAGGCCACGGCCAGCAGGTTCGAGCGCACCGCGTCGGCCACGTAGGTGAAGTCGCGCGTCTGCTGCCCGTCGCCGTAGACGTGGAAGGTGCGGCCGTCGAGCGCCGCCTCGATGTACTTGCGGAAGGCCATGTCCGG
>CAINDZ010000440.1 GCA_903847545.1 uncultured bacterium
ACGATCTCGGTCACCGGCAACGTCCTTCGTGACTACCTGACCGACCTGTTCCCGATCCTCGAGCTGGGCACCAGCGCGCGCATGCTGTCGATCGTGCCGCTGCTGAACGGCGGCGGCCTATACGAGACGGGCGCCGGCGGCTCGGCCCCGAAGCACGTGCAGCAGTTCCTGAACGAGGGCCACCTGCGCTGGGACTCGCTGGGCGAGTACTGCGCGCTGGTCCCGTCCTTCGAGCAGATCGCCGCGGCCGGCAACGCCCGCGCCGCGCTGCTGGCCGAGACGCTGGACACGGCCATCGGCAGCTACCTCGAGGGCGCGCGGTACCCCAGCCGCAAGGTCAACGAGATCGACAACCGCGGCAGCACGTTCTACCTGGCGATGTACTGGGCCCAGGCCCTGGCCGCCCAGGACAAGGACGCCGAACTGAAGGCCCGCTTCGCGCCCGTGGCGAAGGCGTTGACGGAGAACGAGGCGAAAATCGCCGGCGAGCTGCTTGCGGCGCAGGGCAAGCCCGTCGACATCGGCGGCTACTACCACCCCTGCGACGAGAAGGCCTACGCGGCGATGCGTCCGAGCGCCACGTTCAACGCGGTGATCGACGCGCTGCGGTAGGGTTGGGGCGGCGAGACAAGAAGAGAAACGGCGGCCACCGGCTTCGGTCCGGTGGCCGCCGTGTTTTTTGGCGATGGCACTTGTCTTTGGGGCAGAACTTGCGCCGGCGCAAGTGGGGCCACCGGTCGCGCTCCCAGCTTGGGTCAGTCCTCGGTGTCCCGGCCGGGATTCAGCCTCGAATGGGCTGTTGACGCTGGTTGACAGCGATGAGGACGCCCGCAAAGAGACGGGCGCGACGGCCTCGTGCACATTCGCGGGCCCACGCATGCCGGGCAGGTCACTAGTCTCCCCGCAATCGGGCGTTTTCACGTTGGCCGGCATTGTCCACGGCATTCCTGGCGACGCGCCGCCGAATGGCTGAAATCCTGCGGACACCCGGGCACCAGCGACAGGGCGCCACGCGCAACCGCATGCCCCAGGGAAGCCCGCCACGTGAACGACACCTGCGTGATCCCCGCCGACCGCATCGAGGACCGTATTCTCCTGATCCGGGGTGAGCGCGCCATTATCGACGCGGATCTGGCCGCGTTCTACGGGGTGCCGACGCGCCGCCTGAACGAGCAGGTCCGTCGCAATGCCGAGCGCTTTCCCGCGGATTTCGCCTTTCGCCTGACCTCGGGGGAAAAGGCCGAGGTGATCGCAAATTGCGACCACCTTCATAAGTTGCGTTTTTCAAAGGCGTTGCCGCTGGCATTCACGGAATATGGTGCCATCATGGCTGCAAGCCTGCTCAATTCTCCCAGAGCTGTGGCAATGGCGGTGTTCGTGGTGCGCGCATTTGTCAATCTCCGCCGCCAAGCGATATCCAACCACGAACTCGCGGCGCAACTGGGTCAACTGGAAGCGCGTTTGACGGACCACGACAAGCAACTGGCCGCCGTTGTCCGGGCGCTCCGGTCCCTCATGGCAGGCTGGGACACCCCCAAGAACCGTCAAATCGGGTTCGCCAGGGAGGAATGAGGCAGGCTGTCTGCGGTTGGCGCGAAGTCGTGGGGATGCCGCGCCGACTTGCGCCGGCGCAAGTGCCGCCCGTCCATCCGCACGGCACCACGCGCCCAGCGACTTGCCGCGCCCGACATCGCGCGTCGCACCCCTACTTGTAAGCCACCGCCGCGCTGCTCGGCCCCGCCAGCGGGATGATCTCGAACCGCGTGAAGCCCGCCTCGCCGCACCACTGGCGGAAGTCGGCGCCGGTGTAATCGAAGGCGTCACCGAACTCGATCAGCATGTTCAGCGACATCAGCAGGCCGAAGGCGTTCTCGCGGCGGGCGTCGTCGATGAGGTTCTCGATGCAGACCAGCGCACCGCCTTCGGGCAGCGCCGCCCAGGCCTTCGCGATCAGGACCTTCTTCTTCTCCAGGTTCCAGTCGTGCAGGATGTTGCCCATGGTCACGACATCGGCGGCGGGCAGGGGGTCGGCGAAGAAGTCGCCCGAGACCACCTCGACGCGGCCGGTCATGCCGGCCATCGCCACGTGCTCGCGCGCGTGCGTGGCCACCGGCGGCAGGTCGAACGACCGGAACGACAGGTGGGGGTGGCGCTTGCCGACGATGCACGAGAGCAGCGCCAGCGCGCCGCCCACGTCGGTCACCGTCCTGTAGCGATCGAAGGGGAACTTCTCGGCCAGCATCGTGAAGTTGCCCGCCTGGAAGCCGGTCATCGCGGTGAGGAACTCGTACAGCTTGTTCTCGTGCGCGTAAAGCTCCTCGAAGATGTGCTTGCCGTGGGTCTTCACCTCGTTCTGCGGTTGGCCGGTGCGCAGCGCCGCGCCCAGGTGGTTCCAGAACCCGAACAGGCGCGAGTTCAGCATCTCGGGCATGCCCCCGATGTACGTCGGGCTCTTCCGGTTGAGGAAGGCGCCGGTCTCGGGGGTGTTGCGGTAGCGGCCCGCCGGGCCGTCGCCGTCGCGCTCGAGGAAGCCGAGGGCGACCAGGGCGTCGAAGAAGTCGAGCCGGCCGCGGGCACTCAGCTCCAGCTTGTCGCCCAGCTCGTCGGCCGTCAGCGAGCCTTCGTCCAGCATCGTGAACAGGTTCAGCTCGACGGCTGTGAGCAGGACCTTCGAGGCCCAGAACCCGGTGGCGGTCTGCATGATGCGTCCGGGGTCGAGTTGGGGCGGCATCGGCGGGCTCCTCGCGTGGCACGTGGGGTGCTAACAATGAGGATGAATACTATCCGCAATATCATTGAACGGCAACCATCGGAGTAGGAATTGCTTCGGCGCGGCGGCGGTCGTCCCGGGTGTCAGCGGAAACCGCATTGTGATACACTCCAATCATCCATGGGATCGCCACATCGCGCCACGCCCCGCCCACCGGCCGGGGCCGGATGACGAGCTTCGGGAGGCCCGCAATGAGCATGTCCTGGAATCCTGCCCGCATCGTCGCGCTCGCCGCTGCGGCCACCCTGCTGGCCGCACACGCCGAAGCCGCCGCACCCGCGACCGCCGCCACCCGGGCCGAACCGACGATCACCGCGCAGCCCGTGCTGTGGTCGGACGCCGCGACCGCCAAGGCCAGTGGCGACACCATCGACCTGATGGGCCCCGGCGGCGCGTTTCCCTACTGCGGCGACTTCGAGAGCGCCGACGCGCGCCCGGCCGGCGAGGGCTTCCTGGTCGACGGCTGGACCTCCGAGGACCTGACGGCACCGCGCAACTACTGGCACGTCGAC
>CAINDZ010000441.1 GCA_903847545.1 uncultured bacterium
CAAGCTCCGCCTGGCGGCGACCCGGCAGCGCGAGCTGGTGCACGCCATCGTCACGGCCGAGCCGGGGGCGGGCGCCCTGCGCAAGCGCGTGGCGGGGTACCTCGACCCGCTGAGCCATCACCCGGCCCACGTGGTGACCGGGGTCATGTTCGGGATCCTGTTCGCGGTGGCCGTCGCGCCGGGGCCGCGGTAGTCTGGACGTTCGGAGCCGGCAGGCCTCGCGACCGCGATCGGGCGGGCCGCGCGGCGCCGGTGGCAGCAAGGAAGGCAGCATGGGAGCGATCCTGCCCGGCATCCGCGGGCCCCAGGACCTCAAGAGCCTGACCGGCGAACAACTGGTCGGGTTGTGCGGCGAGCTGCGCGAGCAGATCATCTCGTCGGTCTCGCGCACGGGCGGCCACCTCGGGGCCAGCCTCGGCGTCGTCGAGCTGACGGTGGCGCTGCACCGCGTGTTCGACTCGCCGCGCGACAAGATCGTCTGGGACGTGGGGCACCAGGCCTACGGCCACAAGCTGCTGACCGGGCGGCTGGCGGGCTTCGACACGCTGCGGCGCCAGGGCGGCGTCTCGGGCTTTCCCAAGCGCACCGAGAGCGAGCACGACACCTTCGGCGTGGGCCACGCCAGCACGTCCATCAGCGCGGCCGTCGGCTACGCCGCGGCCCGCGATGCGCGGGGCGGCGACAACGCCGTCGTCGCCGTGATCGGCGACGGCGCCCTGACCGGCGGCCTGGCCTACGAGGGCCTGAACAACGCGGGCCTGCTCGGCACGAACCTCATCGTCATCCTGAACGACAACCAGATGAGCATCTCGCCCAACGTGGGCGCGGTGGCCAAGCACCTGACGCGCATCACCAGCGGCCGGCACTACCTGCGCCTGGAGGCCGACCTGTGGTCGCTGCTGGGCAAGATGCCGAGCGGCGGCAAGGTCCAGAAGCTGGCCGGGCGCGTGAAGGAGAGCCTCAAGCAGCTGGTCGTGCCGACGGTGCTGTTCGAGGAACTGGGCTTCAGCTACTACGGGCCGCTGGACGGCCACGACCTGCCCCTGCTGGTCGACACGCTGCAGGCCGTGCGGCGCATCAAGGGCCCCATCCTGGTGCACATCGTGACCGAGAAGGGCAAGGGCTACGCCTTCGCCGAGCAGGACGACCAGCGCTACCACGGCGTCGGCAAGTTCGACAAGGCCGAGGGCATCAAGGTGGTGGCGCCCGCCGTGCCTTCGTACACGGACGTGTTCGGCGAGACGCTGGCCGAGCTGGCCGCGGCCGACCCGCGCATTCACGGCATCACCGCGGCGATGCCCTCGGGCACCGGCCTGGAGAAGCTGTGCGCGGCGGCGCCGCGCCGCTGCCACGACGTCGGCATCGCCGAGGGCCATGCCGTCACCTTCGCGGCCGGGCTGGCCTGCGACGGCGCGCGCCCCGTGGTCGCCGTCTACTCGACCTTCCTGCAGCGCGCCGTCGACCAGGTCATCCACGACGTGGCGCTGCAGCACCTGCCGGTCGTGTTCGCCGTCGACCGCGGCGGCGTCGTCGGCGAGGACGGGCCGACGCACCACGGCGTCTTCGACCTGACGTTCCTGCGCATGGTGCCGGGCATGGTCGTCATGGCGCCGCGCGACGAGGACCAGCTGCGCCACATGCTGGCCACGGCATTGGCCCACGAGGACGGGCCGAGCGCGCTGCGCTACCCGCGCGGCGCCGGTTTCGGCGTGCCCCTGGAGGGTCCGCCCCGCGCGCTGCCGGTCGGGCGCGGCGAGACGCTGCGCGTCGGCGGCGATGCCGCGCTGCTGGCCGTGGGCACGATGGTGAGTCCCGCGCTGGCGGCGGCCGAGGCCCTGGCGCGCCGCGGGATCGAGGTGGAGGTCGTGGACATGCGCTTCATCAAGCCGCTGGACGAGGCCCTGCTGGCCGCGGTCTGGCGCCGCCACCGCGAGGTCTTCACGATCGAGGAGAACACGGTTGTCGGCGGCTTCGGCGCCGGGGTGCTCGAGTGGGCCGCGGCCCACGACGAGGCGACGCCGCCGCACGTGACCTGCATCGGCATTCCCGATGCCTTCCAGGAACATGCCACGCGCGCGGAGCTGCTGGCGGCGATGGGCCTGGACGCCGCCGGGCTCGCCGGGCGCGTCGCCGCCCGGCTGGGCGAGACCCGCGGCGGCACGCAGGCCGCCGGGAGCGCGTCTTGACGCCCGGGCCCGGGCCCGTGCGGACGATCGGCCTGCTGGGCAACGCCTCGAAGCCCGACCTGCCGCCGGCGATCGAGGCGGCGGCCGAGGCGTGCCGCAGCCACGGCGTGCGCCTGCTGGCGGGGCGCGAGCTGGCGGGCGTCGTGCCGGCCGGCGTCGACGTGCTGGAGGCCCCGGCGCTCGTCGCGGCGTGCGACGTCATCGTCGCCCTCGGCGGCGACGGCACGATGCTGCGGGCCACGCACGTCCTGGGCGGCTCGGGCGTGCCCCTGCTGGGCGTCAACCTGGGCTCGCTGGGCTACCTGACCGACATCCCCGTGCCCGATCTCGCGCGCGCGTTCGCGCAGCTGGTGACCGGCGACTTCCACCTCGAGGACCGCACGCAGGTGCAGTGCCGGGTGATGCGCGACGGCGCCGAGGCGGCGCAACTGTCGGCGCTGAACGACCTGGTGATCAACATGGGCCAGCTGCCGCGCGCCATCGAGATGGAGCTGCGGCTGGACGGCGACTCGCTGGGCCACTTCCTGGGCGACGGCGTCGTGATCAGCACGCCGACGGGCTCGACGGCCTACAACCTGTCGGCCGGCGGCCCGATCTGCGCGACCGACGTGCCCTGCCTGCTCATCGCCCCGATCTGCCCGCATGCGCTCGGCATGCGCCCGCTGGTGGTGCCCGAGTCGACCGAGATCGAGATCATCGTGCTGCGCACGGGCGAGGGCGCGGTGCTGACGGCGGACGGCCAGGAGACGTTCAACCTGGTCGACGGCGACCACCTGCACTTCGGGATCGCCCTTGCGCGCGTGCGGCTGGTGAAGTTCCCCCAGAGCAGCTTCTACCGCGTCATGCGCCACAAGCTGAACTGGGGCGGGCCGCGTCGCCGCGAGAGGAAGGGCCGCTGATGCTGCGCGAGCTGAGGGTGGCGCACCTGGCGCTGGTCGACGAGCTCGTGCTCCCGCTGGACGAGGGCCTGACCATGCTCACCGGCGAGACCGGCGCGGGCAAGTCGCTGATCGCCGGCGCGCTGTCGCTGCTGGGCGGCGGCAAGGCGGACCCGCGCCTGATCCGCGAGGGCGAGGACCTGGCCTGGGTCGAGGGCGTCTTCGACCTGTCGGGCAACGAGCCGGCACTGGCCGCCTGCGCCGCGCTGGGCATCCGCGTGGGGCAGGACGGCGTGCTGGTGCTGCGCCGCGAACTGCGGCGCGAGGGGCGCGGGCGCGTGCTGATCAACGGGCTGGCGTCGTCGCAGGCGCTGCTCGAGGACATCGGCGGGCGGCTGGTGGCGATCCAGAGCCAGGACCAGCAGCGTCAGCTGGCGCGGCCGGCGTTCGCGCGCGAGTTCCTGGACACCGCGCTGGGGCTGGATGCGGAGCTGGCGGCCATGCGTGACGCGGTGGCGGCGCACCAGGCTGCGGCGGCGGCGCTGGGCCAGCGGCAGCGCGAGGAAGAGTTCGCGCGCAAGCAAGCCGAGATCTGGTCGTACCAGCACCGCGAGCTGACCGAGATGCGTCTGCAGGACGGCGAAATCGAGCGGCTGGACGAGGACCTGGCCGTGGGCCGCAACGCGCGCGGGCTGCTGGAGGCCGCGGCGCGGGCGCTGGAGGCGCTGGGCGAGGGGCAACCGTCGGCGCGCGAGTTGCTGGGGACGGCCGAGGGCGCGTTGGCGCCGCTTGAGCACACCAGCGCGCGCCTGGGAGACGTCGTGCGGATGGTGCGGGACGCCGAGGCCGCCGCGAGCGAGGCGGCCGCCGACCTGCAACGGTTCCTGGACGGACTCGAGGTCGACCCGTCCCGCCTGGACGAGTGGGAGGAGCGGCGCGCCCAGTACCAGTCCCTGTGCCGCAAGTACCAGCGCGACGTGCCGGGCCTCATCGAGCTGCGCGACGAGCTGGCCGACCAGCTCGAGCGGCAGCGCGGCGCGGCCGGCGACCTGCAGGCGCTGGAGGCCGACCTGGCCGCCGCGGGGCAGGCCGCCGCCGCGGCGG
>CAINDZ010000442.1 GCA_903847545.1 uncultured bacterium
AGGCCGGGCGGCACCGAGGCCGCCGCCAGTTCATAGGTGACGCCGCCCTCGACGTCGAGCCAGACGGTTTCGCCCTCGCGACGCACAGCGAGCAGCCGGGCGCTTCCCGAAGGAAGGCCCGGCTGCCCTGACGACGATGGCTGCGCCTGCTCGCTGGCGTCCTGACGGCGGCCCGGGTGCTGGGGCCGTTTCAGCACGGGTTTCAGCTCCCGGATCCGGTCGAGGCCGCGGGACGGGCCGCGGGCTTGATCGCGTCGGCCTTCGTCACGTCGACGCGGGCCGCCTCAGCCTTGCCGGCTTCGACCTTGCCGGGCTCGACCTTGCCGGGTTCGGGCTTCGCCGCCGCGGCCTCCGGCGCCTCGGTCGCGCCCACGCCGTAGTGCTTGAAGACCTCGACCTTGATCTTCTCGTACAGGTCGGGGTTCTCCTTCAGGAAGCCGCGCACGTTGTCGCGGCCCTGGCCCAGGCGTTCCTCGCCGTAGCTGTACCAGGCGCCCGACTTCTGGATGATGTTGGCCGTCACGCCCAGGTCGATCAGGTCGCCTTCCTTGCTGATGCCGTCGCCATACAGGATGTCGAACTCGGCCTTCTTGAACGGGGGCGCGACCTTGTTCTTGACCACCTTGACGCGGACCTGGTTGCCCACGACGTCCTCGCCCTGCGTGATCGCGCCGATGCGCCGGATGTCCAGCCGCACCGAGCTGTAGAACTTCAGCGCGTTGCCGCCGGTCGTCGTCTCGGGGTTGCCGAACATGACGCCGATCTTCATGCGGATCTGGTTGGTGAACACGACCAGCGTGTTGGTCTTGCTGATGGTGCCGGTCAGCTTGCGCAGCGCCTGCGACATGAGGCGGGCCTGAAGGCCGACGTGCTGGTCGCCCATCTCGCCCTCGATCTCGGCGCGCGGCACCAGCGCCGCCACCGAGTCGATGACCACGATGTCGACGGCGCCCGAGCGCACGAGCATCTCGGTGATCTCCAGCGCCTGCTCACCGGTGTCCGGCTGGCTGACCAGCAGGTTGTCGATGTCCACGCCCAGCTTGCGGGCGTACACGGGGTCCAGCGCGTGCTCGGCGTCGACGAAGGCCGCGGTGCCGCCCGCCTTCTGGCAGTTCGCGATGACCGACAGGCAGACGGTCGTCTTGCCCGAGCCCTCGGGCCCGTAGATCTCGCAGACGCGGCCCTTGGGCAGGCCGCCGATGCCCAGCGCGATGTCCAGCGACAGGCTGCCCGTCGAGACCGCGTCGAACTGGTCGAAGATCTTGTTCTCGCCCAGCAGCATCAGCGAACCCTTGCCGAACTGCTTCTCGATCTGGGCACGGGTCAGTTCCAGCGCCTTCGCGCGGTCTTCCTTCACCCTGTCCTCGGGGCCCTTGCCGGGGTTGCTCTTCGGTTGCGCCATGCTCGTTCTCCTGTGGGTCGCGCCGGCTGAGGCTGCGCCCGGTTCGTGATTCGGGTGGGATGCCGCCCATCACCCGCTGCCGGCCTCCCTGCCGCCGGCCTGCCCCGTGTCGATGACCGCGGCAACATAGCACGGACCAACCGGGGATGGCAATGGGTTTATTCGCCTTTTTTTCGCAGGGCGTATCCGGCCAGCTCCCGGTGCCGGGCGCCACCCGGCCCGAGGGTGCTGGCCATCAGGCTGAAACCGCCGCAGGAAAGCTCCGGCAAATCATCCAACGCGATGTCCCGCAATCGCTTGACTTGTTCATCCGGAAGCGGCTCGCGAACCCGGGCCAGCGTCAGGTGGGGGTGGATGGGCCGGGTGTCCTGCGGCCCGTCCGCCCACGCCCGCGCCGTGTGCCGGTGCACTTCGGCCGCCAGTTCCCGCAGCGGTTCGGCTCCCGCGAACTGCAGGAACAGGACCCGGGGCCGCCGCAGGTTGGGAAAGCCC
>CAINDZ010000443.1 GCA_903847545.1 uncultured bacterium
GCGCGGGCAGCGTACCACGAAGGCGCTGCCCGCACAGCCGGACGTTCACGATGTGCGGTGGCGCGCCTACCGGTAGGTCGCCTTGACCAGGCCCCAGCTCAGCGCCTGCACCGGCACCGACTCGCACGCGTCGCCGATGCCGTCGTGGTCCGAGTCGGCCTGGTCGACGTTGGTGATGGTCGGGCAGTTGTCGCAGACGTCACCGGCGGCGTCCATGTCCATGTCGGCCTGGTTGGTGTTGGCGACCAGCGGGCAGTTGTCCAGGTTGTCCGGCACGCCGTCGCCGTCGGCATCCGCGGTCGGGTTGAACCGGACGGGCGCGGCGAGGGCCGGCCCCGCCGCCGTGGGCGAAGCGGCGGCGGTGGCGGCCATGGCGGACAGGCTCAGGGCCAGCAGGCACAGGGCGGCGAGCGTGAGCGGACGGGTAGCGGGACCAGCGTTGGCCTTGGACATGGTTGGAACCCCCCCGGGAACACGAGCCTCATAAAAGAAGCCGGCCGGGCGCGCGGCTCAAACGCACCCGACCGGCGTCACTCGTGGGATGAATACTACACGCCGGCTATACTGGAGTAAATAGATAATTTTATATTTATTAAAAAATCTTTCCGCGGGGCGGCGGTCAGTGCACCAGGATCTCGTCGCAGAACACCCAACCGGGGCGGCCGTGGCCGGGGTGGCCCGCCGGGAGGGGGCGCTGTTTCACCGTAACTCTAATTTTCACAAATGATTGCCCCGTGGGCGTCAACGGCACGGCCAGGTCGGCGATGGCCGCAGGGCCGGCTCCCGCCGGCGGCTCCAGGCGCCCCAACGCGACCCACCGGACCCCATCGGGACTGCCTTCGACCACGATCCCGGCCGGAAACTGGATCCACGAGCCCGGGTCGTCCAGCACCCGAACCGTGACCTCGCGCACCGGGACGGGGGTCCCCAGGTCCAGCTTGGCCACCAGGTCCGCCCCCTCGAAGCCCAGCCAGGCGTCGTCCTGGAACCCGGTGCCGGCCAGCTTGCCGTCCGTCAGGGCACCCTGGTCGTAGCGCGGGCTGGGCGGCGCGGCCAGGGACACGGCGGCCCCCACGGCCAGGTGCTGCGCGCGCGCATCGCCGGGCACCGGCCCGGCGGCGAAGCCATCCAACCACGACGCGGCGCGCGCGTTGAAGCCGGCGGTCGTCATCGTCGCGTGCGACGCGTCGGACCAGGGCGCCAGCCGCACCGCCACGCCCCCCGCCCGCGCCAGGGCCACGCGCAGCGTGTCGCCGGCCGTCACGCACATCTGCTGCACGTCGATGACCGCGGGCGCGTCCCGCCAGTCCGTCGTCGCCGCGTCGGCGAAGACCTCGGCGCCGTACCGGCCGCCCGGCGGCAGGAAGGACAGCGGAATGTCGACCGTGCGCGCCTGCTCGTCGGTCACCGCGCCGACGTACCAGGTGTCGCCGCGACGGCGCGCGAACACGGCCAGGTCGCCCGGTTCGGCCGTGATCACGCGCGTCTCGTCCCAGCTGGTGGGCAGTCCCTCGAGGAAGCGCAGTCCGGGATGGCCCTCGGCGGTTTCGGGCAGGTCGGCCAGCATCATCAGCGGGCTCGTGAAGACGACGTACAGCGCCAGCTGGTTCGCGACCGTCGCGAGCACGCGGCGGCCGCTGCCCGGCGCGAAGTCGGGCGCGAAGATGCCCGGCGTGTAGTCGGCCGGCCCGGCCAGGAAGCGCGTGAACGGCAGGATGGTCGCGTGGCGCGGCGGCAGCGCGTTCAACGTGGCGTTGTGCTCCATGCCGCGGATGGCCTCGGTGCTCATCAGGTTGGGCCAGGTGCGGTCCAGGCCCGTGGGCTTGATGCCCTCGTGCACGTCCAGCGCCACCCTGTGGCGCGCCGCCGTCTCGACCACGCGCTGGAAGTGCCGCACCATGTACTGGCCGTGGTGGTGCATGCCGGCCGGCGTGATCGTGCCGGCGTAGCCCGTCTTCACGTGGTGGATGCCCAGCCGCTCGCACAGCGCGAACGCGGCCTCCATCTGCGCCTCGTACATCGGGATGTTGCCGCCGGTCTCGTGGTGGCCGATGAAGGCGACGCGGCGCGCGCGGGCGTAACGCGCAACCTCCTCCAGGTCGAAGTCCGCGGCGCCATGCAGGTAGTCCTGCCGCGACTCGCCGTGGCCCCACGTCTCCCAGCCGGGATTCCAGCCCTCGGCCAGCACGCCGCCCAGGCCGTGGCGCGCTGCGAAGTCGATGCACGCCTTGGTGCGTTCGGTGGTGGCGCCGTGCCGCGGCCCCTCGGCCCACGTCCAGCGCCCTGTGTGCAGGCCCCACCAGACGCCGCAGAAGGCGAGCGGACGGATCCACGACGTGTCGTCGATCGCGCACGGCGCGCACAGGTCCTGCACCAGGTGCGAGGTGGCCAGGCCGCCCGGCGTGTCCGCCACCATCACCACACGCCACGGGCTGCGCAGCGCCCCA
>CAINDZ010000444.1 GCA_903847545.1 uncultured bacterium
CGCAGGCGCAAGGCGCCGAGGACTGCCGGCCGACACTCGTATCACAAGCCTGGCCCCACGCTCCCACGTCCTAGTGCAGGATCAGGATCGAGTTCTGCCCCCCGTACCCGTCCGTCTCGCCGAGGGGGTTGTTCTGGTCCTGCTCCCACTTACCGACGCCCCAGTCCAGCGCGAACTTGTACAGGTAGCGGCCGGGCTTGAGGGGGACCACGACTTCCCAGACGCCGTCCTTGTCGTCGTCCTGCATGGCGCCGATCGCGTTGTCGAAGCGGCCCGCGGCCATCGTGCCGCACCAGCCGTTTTCATCCCAGTTGCCGCACAGGTTGACGTGGCGCGCCTGCGGCGCCTCGTAGACGAAGCGCACCGCATTCGGGAAGTCGTCGACCCGGTGCGGCGTCGGCAGGCGGTTGCGCAGGATGCGCGAGTAGGCGCACCCGGTCAGGGTGATCGTGGCGGTCACGGCCAGCAGCATCAGCGCGGCGCGCCGGCGCGTGGAGGTGGTTTGCGAGATCAGCATCGTGCCCCCTAGAACTGCAACTGAGCGCGGACGGTGACCACGCGGGCCTTGGCCAGCTGGTCCTCGGCGTCGAGCGCCGTGGCCGTCGGGTTGTCGAACAGCCAGCGCTGGCGGTACCACCAGCGGCCGGTCTGGCGGCCGTCGTAGGCGATCGAGAAGTCGACCGGGTCCACGCCCCAGCCCGCCACCAGGTCCATGCGGCGCACAGGCGTGTAGCGGACGCCCAGGAACGGCGCGAAGAAGTCGCGGTCCAGGTCGTCACTGCCGTCCTGTTCGCGGTGGTAGCGGATCCAGCGAAGGTCGGCGACCAGGCCCGTCGAGCGGGTGAGGTCGCGGTCCCAGCGCAGGATCCCCTCGATGGTGTTGTCGCGCAGGCCGGCCACGCCGTGGTCGAGGCGGTTGAGGCCCCACTCCAGCTCGAAGTGGCCGTACTTGTCGGCGGGCAGGCCGGTCGTGGCGCGGCCCGCGAAGTAGGTGCTGTCGCGCCGGTGCGATCCCAGCGTGGTGTCGGCCGGAACCTTCCGACCCACGGCGGCATAGTCCATCTCGACGCTCGAGCGCCGCACCCACAGGACCAGTGTCCGGTTGCCCTGCTTCCAGTTGACTGTGAGCTCGGTGGAGTCCAGCGTCGCCACGGCCGGACTGGGCAGGTCCGTGTACTGCACCCGGTTGCCGGCGGTGGCCTGCGGCTGGAACGAGATCGGCACCTCGCGCTCGGCGCCGGTGCCGCCGCTCGTCGAGTCCCACAGGTGACGCAGGGTGCCGTCGAGTCCCTCGCGGGGCGTCCAGTCGGCCTCGACCATGAAGCGCGCCTGCGTGCGGTCCAGGAAGGGCACGTCCATCGCGCCGTTGGTGCCGTTCTGGCCGTACTTGTTGCCGGTGACGAACCGCTGCATGCGGTCGACGGCCACGCCCTCGACACCCAGCAGCCAGTGTTCGCTGGCGCGGTAGCGCGCATCGAGGCCCGCGTTGTAGACGTGGTTCTCGACCTCGAACCAGTCGCTGTCGTCGCCGGTGGCGGCGCGGTGCTCGTCAAGCGTCGGGAACCCGGTGGAGGGCTGGCCCACGCGCGTGGCGAAGTCCATCCAGATCAGCCAGCGCTCGGCCCACAGCGGCAGGCCGAGCTCGAGCTTGCCGACCTTGCGTGACAGGCGCACGCCGATGCGGTCCTCGCCCGTGTTGTCGAACAGGTCGGGATCGTTGTAGAAGTCGTGGTTGTGCACGTTGGCGAAGAACGCATCGAGGTGCACGCCGACGGGATCGGCCGTGAACGTCGCGCCGGCCGTGCCCTTCCCGTAGTCCAGGTGGTCGTGGAGGATGGTGCCGGGGAGGTCCACGTCGCCGCCCATGCGCATCAGGTCGCGGCCCGCGAACGTCTCCCGGTTCCAGAACAGGCCCAGCGTGAAGCTGGCCGGGTGGGTGGTCAGCACCGCCTCGTCCAGGAACGCGGCGACGTTGTTCTGGATGATGGCCTCGTCGGAGTCCAGGCGGAGCCGGACCGACGAGTCGGTCAGCTCGGACACCTTGGTGTCGAAGTTCAGGTCGATCGACTGCGACGGCCGCTGCAAGCGGAAGCGCGGGTCCGAGCGCAGGTTCTTGGCGAACTCGAAGCGCGTCAGGTAGCGGCCGCCCAGGTACACCTTGGGGCTCAGCGACGTGTTCGATGCGGGACGGCCGGCGGCCGGCGCGGCATCGGCGGCCGCCAGCTTGCCGTCGGCGCCCACGACCACCAGGGAGTTCGTGCCGCCGTACGGGTCGGGTGACGTGGCCGGGTTCTCGGAATCGGCGAACCAGGAGCCGTCGGCGACGAACTTGTACTCGTGCTTGCCCGCCGGCAGCTTGTGCACGATGGACCAGTTGCCCTTGCCGTCATTGGCCAGCGGCAGTTGGTCGGCATTCCAGCCGTTGAACGTGCCCGCCAAGGTGACCTTGCCGGCGCCGGGATTGTGGTAGGTGAACTGGATGCCGCCGTCGACGGCGCGCGGGGCGCCGACGGTGACGCTGCCCGCCGCCTTGGCCGGCTTCGACGCGGCGGGAGCGGGAGCGGGAGCGGCCCCGCCGGGCGCTGCGGCCGCCACGACCGGGCTGCCGTCTGCGGCCACGTTCACCAGCGAGTTGCTGCCTCCGAACGGGTCGGCCTTGCGCAGCGGGTTGTCCGCGTCCTCCTGCCAAGCGCCGTCGACGACGAACTTGTACTCGTGGTCGCCGGGCGCCAGCGCCACCGTCACGGTCCAGGCGCCGTCCTTGCCGGCGGTCATCGCCAGCGCGGTGGCGTTCCAGCCGTTGAAGTCGCCGGCCAGGAAGACCGCCTTGGCGCCGGGCGCGCGGCAGGTGAAGGCCACGCCGTCCTTGCCGGGGGCGACGCCGGCCAGCGCGGCGGACGCGAAGGCCAGGGTCAGGGCCAGCACGGGCAGCATCGCGAGCGCCCGGCGAGGGCGCGGGCTCGAGGGATTGCAGTACGCGGTCATCGTCCACTCCCTGGCGGGCGCCGGGGCCCGCCTCACGGCGTCAGAACCAGGATTGCAGCGCCAGCTTGAACCGGTCGCGCAGGTTGTCGTTGTTGCTCTCGTTCAGGAACCAGTCGGTGTAGGCCAGGTTGTCGGATTGCCCGGCATCCCCGTACTCGAAAAAGACCTGCGAGCCCGCGCCCAGGTCGTACTTGAGCTGGGCGAAGAGCGTGTTGCGGGCCTCGGTCTCCTCGTTCACGTTCAGCGCCCGCAGGTAGCCCTTCAGGCGCTCGGTCAGGTTGACGTTCATGTCGAAGCCCATCGCCGTCACCTGGCGGAACGTGCCGGCGTCCTTGACGCGCGCCTGCAGGCGGATCTTGGCCAGGAAGTTCTCGACCGACACCTCGCCGAACCAGTCGGGGTACGAATAGAAGTCGTTGATCTCCAGCGACCCGTCGTAACCGTGCCAGCGCTTGTACGCGACGCGGGCCTTGAACCCGTTGATGAACTCCATGTAGAGCTCGCCGTAGATCTCGTTCGACGGGCGCAGGCCGCCGCCCACCTCGTCGACGACCCGCTTGTGGTAGGTGTCGTAGGCCAGCTTGGCGGTGACGGCCTTGCGCGGCACCAGCCAGATGCCTTCCACGTGCTTCTGCACGCGGTTGTACTCGCGGTTCGCCATGTAGGAGCGGAAGTTCTCGCCCGTGTCGCGGTACCAGCTGTGCACCGTCAGGGCGCCGAGGTGCATGTCGCGCGCCTCGACGGCAAGGGCATGAGCGTTGTCGGTCGGCACGGCGAAGATGCGCTCGTCGTAGGGGCGTCGGCTGAGCGCGGCCTCGACGGTCAGGCGGGATTGCTCCAGGTTGAGCGGGCCCATGCGCAGGCCCGTGCGGGCGAGGTTGCGGGGGCTGAAGGCGACGTCGACGGACGCCACGTCGTTGTGCATCAGCGAGGTCAGGTCGCGCCATTCGGTGAGTGCGGTGTTCGTCCAGTCCTTGCGCAGGAACATGGCGCCCGACTCGATGCGCCCGCCCCAGGCCTTGTGGCGCAGGCGCATGATCAGGGCGTTGTCGCCGTTGGCCACGTCGACGCCGGCGTCGTTGTAGGTGCCGCCGTTGTCGCTGACGATGAACGTGCCGCCGAG
>CAINDZ010000445.1 GCA_903847545.1 uncultured bacterium
GCCGCCCTGGCCCGGGGGGGCGAAGGCCATGCTGCCGACGTTCCAGGTGATGTTCACGCCGGCCATGCCCACCGTGTAGATGGCGAACGCGAGGTAGACCAGGGGCAGGGCGTGGCCGGCGCCGGCGACGCCGGCGGCGTCCAGCGCGACGGGGTAGAAGGCGAGCGTGAAGAAGGCGACCGCGCTCAGGCGGATGGCGTGGTAGCGGTCCATGACGCGGCCCATCACCGGGCCCAGGAGAGCGACGCCGATCTGGCCGATGAGGACGCGGGCGGTGGAGATCTCGTGGTAGCTCAGCTTGAGTTGCTCGGTCAGGAAGACGGGGACGACCGGGCTCAGGCACATGAAGGCGGCGCCGTAGGTCATGAAGTTGATCTCGAACCAGTTGAAGGCGCGGTCCTCGCGGTAGATGCGCATGGCGTCGGCGAAGGGGCGGGCCAGGCCGCGCCAGATGCGGCCGGGCAGGAACGGGCCGACTGCGCGGTAGGGCAGCGGGAAGGGGACGCGCAGGCGGAACGGCGTGGGGTCGGGGGCGGCGCCCTCGGGGACGGGGGCGCGCGAGAGCAGGAACAGGTAGAGGAAGCCGCACACGCCGAGCGTCGCGTAGACGTAGCGGAAGAGGCCGGGGTCGCGGTCGAGGATCCAGCCGAGGCCCAGGCTGGCGACGACCGCGACGCTGTTCTGGATGCCGGTGGCCCAGCCGAAGTAGCGGCCGCGCAGGGTGGGGCGGAAGTTCTGCTCGAAGATGTTGTTCTGCGCCGGGTAGACCATCGCCGCGAAGAAGTAGACCACCGCCAGCAGCAGCGACATCTGCACGGCCGTCTGCACCAGCAGCGTCAGCACCATCACCAGGCGGCCCATGATGCCGGCCCACACCAGGTATGTGCGGCGGCCGCCGCGCGTGGCCAGCAGGTGGCCCCAGTAGAGCGCCAGGAACATGCCGAGGTTGTCGAGCATGGCCGACAGCGTGATCAGGCCGGTCGACGCGTGCAGGCTCTTGGCCAGGACGTAGGGGATCAGGAGATAGCCTGCCCACCACAGCCCCTGCAGGACCGCGGCGGGCAGAAACAGGCGCAGCGTGGCGCGCTCGAGCGGCGTGGGCGGGATGGAGCCGCCGCGCCAGCTCACTGCGGGGCCGGCGTGCCGGGCGGCAGCGAATCCGTCGGCGCCATCTCCGTCGGCGCCAGCTCCGACGGCACCAGCTGGGGCACGGTCTCGCGCACGACCGACGACGAGTCCTCGTCGGCGGGGGCCGGCACCGGCACCGGGATGGGCGCGGTCGGCGACGGCGCCAGCACCAGTTGCTCGAGCTCGGGCTCGAGCATGCCCAGGATGGCCACCGGCAGCGAGCTGGTGAAGCCGTAGTGGTCGGCCTGCTCGCCGGGCACGTACGCCGTCAGCACGCCGTAGAAGCGGTCGCCGATCAGGAAGGCGAACGTCGAGGTGCGGTTGATTGCCGTCGAGCTGATCTCGTTGCCGCGCGAGTCGTACGACGTCGAGCGGTTGTCGCCGGTGCCGGTCTTGCCGCCCACGGGGATGGGCGTGCCGTCGGGGGCCTTGAAGGCGCCCTTCAGGCGCACCGCGGTGCCGCCCTCGACGATGCCGATGAGCTCGGGGCGGATGGCGCGCGCGATCTCGGGGCGCAGCACGCGCTCGCCGGTCGACGGCGCGCGGACCAGGCGCGTCTCGTAGGGCGTGCCGGCGCCGAAGGTCATGCTCTCGATGCGCGTGGCCGGGTAGCGGACGCCGCCGTTGACGATGATGCCGACGAGTTCGGCCAGCGCCGCGGGGCGATCGGCCGAGCTGCCGATGGACGTCGCGTACGACGGGACCAGCGACTCGAACGGGTAGCCGAGGCGCTTCCACCGCGCGTGGATGGCGGTGAAGGCGTCGACTTCCATCAGCGACTGGATGCGGAAGTCCTGGCGCTGCTTGTGGCGCACCGTGAAGAGCCACGAGTAGGCGTCCTGGCGCTCCTGGGCGCTGGCCTTGACGGCGTCGGTCCGCGAGGCGTCGGGATGGGCGCGCCGGTAGCCGACCAGCCACAGCTCGAGCGGGTGCACGCGGCAGATGTAGGCGCGGTCGGCCAGCGACCACTTGTCGGCGCCGTAGCGGTCGTAGAGGTCCTCGAGCGCACTGTCGGACAGCCGCGAGCCCGGCAGGTGCGAGCGCATGAACTCGACGAACTCCTCCTTGCCGGCGTCGGGCTCGACGGTGCGGTGCACCACGGCCAGCTTGGCCGGCGAGCGCGCCATGTTGTCGAGCAGCACGTCGAGCGCCTCGTCGCCGGTCACGTCCTTGTACTTCTTCCAGAACTTGTTCAGGAAGACCTGGCCTTCCTTGTCGGCGAAGCGCTGCAGGTACTCCAGGCGGCGCGGGTCGTCCTTGTCGGCCAGCAGCTCGGGCAGGTTCTCGTGGCGCGCCAGCTCGTAGCGCACGATGTCGCGCATCATCCGGATGAAGACCAGGTTCACCGAGCGGCGCAGGGCCTCGCGCACCGTCAGCACCTTGCCGTTGTCCGAGGGCTCGAAGTTCGCGAAGCGGTGCACGCCGCCGCCGGTGAAGAACGACTCGTCCGGGCTGGCCGAGTAGGGGCGGTTCAGCGCCGCGTCCAGGACCGCGGCCAGCGACGTGTCGTTGCCGGCCGAGAAGTAGTCGACGGCCCAGCGCGTCAGCTTGTCCGAGGGAGCCACCTCGACGGCGCGCAGCGAGTCGCGGTTGGACAGCCTGGCCTGCAGTTCGGCGACGCACTCCAGGTAGGTGACCAGCGTGCGCAGCTTGGCGGTCGAGCCCAGCTCGAGCTTGACGCCCTCGTTGATGTTCAGCGGCTGGTTGTAGTTGTCCACCTGCACGCGCATCAGGTCGGCGTCACCGACGTGCTCGTACAGCGTGAAGCTGTAGATGACCTTGCGCGGGTCGCCGCGCTCGAGCAGGCGGAAGCCGCGCAGGCCGTGCTGGTCCAGGAACGCCGGGTCGCCCATGCGCGACAGCACCTTGGTCACGCCCTCCTGGGCCTTGCGGTCCAGCGTGGTGTGCACGGTCAGGTCCAGGCGGTCGAGGTCGTACAGCTGCGGCACGTCGAACATCGTCAGCAGGCGCGGCCGCACCGCGTTGGCCGACTTGCGCTCGATGTAGTCGGTGTGGTGCTTGCCCGGGTCGGTCGGCTTCAGGACCAGCTTCTGGGCCAGCGCCGCCTTCATCAGCTCCTCGGGAATGACCTTCTCGCGCCCGAGCACCGTCAGGTAGTCGTTGGTGCGGTTCTCGAGCGCGTCGCGCTTGGGGTCCAGGTAGTAGGCGGGCCGGCGCTGGGCCAGCAGCAGGCTGACCACCTGCTTGTAGGCCATGGCGCGCGCCTTCAGGTTCGGCTGGCCGCCCTCCGCGGGGGCCAGCAGGCGGTTGACCTCGTCGAAGTCGACGCCGTACCACGCCTCGAGGCCGTCGCCCACGCCGATGACCTCGCCGTGGCCCCGCACCGCGCCCAGCGGCAGCGAGTTGATGTACTCGGTGACGATGCGCTGGCGCGACTCCATCGTCTCCTCGCCGTGCAGGTACGCGCGCAGCGACGCGGAGGCGACCTGGCGAAACTTCTCGCTGGGCGACGAGGTGCGGCCCTCGTCCGAGTGGCGGTACTTTTCCATCTGCGTGGCGAGCGTGCTGCCGCCGGTCACGCGCTTCTCGGGGTCGAGCTGGTGGATGCCCAGCTGCAGGATCGAGCGCGCCAGCCGGTCCCACTCGACGGCCGGGTTGCGGTACGGGTAGTTGGGGTCGAGCAGCTCGCGGTTCTCGATGAACAGCAGCGACTGCACGGTCAGGTCGGGCAGCGACTGGAAATTGGGGTACGTGCGCACGGGACGGCGCGCATCATACATGGGCTCGTTGTCGCCGGCGATCAGCACCAGTCCGGCGCGCGTCTTCTCCCAGTAGGTGGGGAACAGCCCGCGATCGGCGACCTCGAGCATGCGCTTGGACCAGCGCGCCTGCGCGTCGACCTTGTAGCCGCGCGCGGTGGCCCGCTCGGTGAACTCGGGGATGCGCACGTAGCCGTGCCGCACGTCGTAGGGTCCGGCCTCGGGGAAGTGGATGTCCTGGCTCGGGCCGGGCTCGACGTCCCAGGTCATCTCCTGCGCCAGCCGGCTGATGTGGCGGGCCTGCTCGCGCGAGGTCTTCATCTCGCGGGCGACGAAGATGACCGAGGCGATCACCGACAGGAAGGCGACGCCGATGACAAGGCGTCCGATGAGGCCCGGCCTCCAATCGAGGCGGGCGCGCGGCAGGCTGACCACGGAGCTCCTCTCCAGGGTGGGCCGGAAACGTTGTATTCCGGCGCCGATCCAACAACGGAGTATACTGCGTTCGCGTCAAGAGTGTTAACGTCGATCGGCAGGAAGGCCCATGGAATCGACTCCCGACACCCCGACTGTAGGCCGGACCCGCGGGGGGCGGCTGCGCCGCCTGTGGCGGGTCGCCTGGCGCCTGGCGCTGGCGGTCGTGGCCGGGTCGGTGCTGGCGGTGGCCGTCTTCCGGTTCGTGCCGCCGCCGGTGTCCGGGGTGATGGTCGAGCGGGCGGTCGAGGCCCGGCTGCACGGCCGGCCGTTCCGCCTGGACTACCGGTGGGCGCCGCGGCGGGACATCGCCCCGTCCCTGCCGCTGGCGGTGATCGCCGCCGAGGACCAGCGCTTCTTCCTGCACGACGGCTGGGACCGCGAGGCCATCCGCGACGCGCTGGCCGACGCCGAGCGGGGGCGGCGCCTGCGGGGCGCCTCGACCATCAGCCAGCAGACGGCCAAGAACCTGTTCCTGTGGTCGGGCCGCAGCTGGGTGCGCAAGGGGCTCGAGACGTGGTACACGTTCTGGATCGAGCTGCTTTGGCCGAAGGAGCGTATCCTGGAGGTCTACCTGAACATCGCCGAGTGGGACGACGGCGTGTTCGGGGCGCAGGCCGCCTGCCGCAAGCACTTCGGCCAGGAGGCGGGCAGCCTCGACCGGGGGCGGGCGGCCCGCTTGGCGGCCGTGCTGCCGAACCCGCACCGGATGGACGCCGGCCGGCCGTCGGACTACGTGATGCGCCGGCAGGGCGAGATCCTGGCCCAGATGAACCACCTCGAGGGCTCGCCGTACGCGGCGCCCCTTGACCACTGGCGCGGCCGCCGCTGAGCCGCCGTCGCCTCGACCGGGGACCATCGTGCGTGCGTACCTGACCCTGCCGCGGGCCGTCCACATCCTCTGTCTCGGCATCCTGGTCAACCGGGCCGGGACCCTGCTGCTGCCGTTCCTGACGCTGTACCTGCGGGGGCGCCTGGGCCTGGACATCGAATCGGCGACGCGCACCATGGCCGCCTACGGCGCCGGGGCGCTGGTGGCCGCCGTCGTGGGCGGGCACCTGGCCGACCGCTTCGGGCGCAAGCGCGTGATGATCGGCAGCCTGCTCGGCGGCGCCGCCATCCTGTGGGTGTTCCCGCTGCTGAACGCGCCGTGGCAGGTGGCCGCCGGCCTGTTCGTGTTCGCGCTGGTCGGCGAGATGTACCGCCCGGCCACGCAGGCGCTGATCGCCGACCTGGTCGAGCCCGAGCGCCGGCCGCAGGCCTACGCCATGGTGTACGTGGCCATCAACGTGGGCTTCACGATCGCGCCCATCGTGGGCGGGCTGCTGGCGGCGACGCACTTCCGCTGGCTGTGCCGCGTCGATGCGCTGACGTCGGCGGCGTTCGCGCTGATCATGGCCTTCCTGGGGCACGAGAAGCGCCGGCCCGGCGACGGCGGTGCGGAGGCGGAGCAGGTGGGCTGGCAGCGCGCGCTGGGCGTCATCGCGCGCGACCGCACGATGCTGGCGTTCTGCGCCGCCACGCTGCTGATCGGCCTGTCGTTCATGCAGGTGGCCTCGACGTTCCCGCTGTACCTGGAGCAGCTGGGCATCGGCGCGCGCGACTACGGGCGCATCCTGGCGGTGAACGGGCTGATGATCGCCTTCCTGCAGATGCCGTTCTCGACGCTGGCCGCGCGCTGGCGGCGCGACTGGA
>CAINDZ010000446.1 GCA_903847545.1 uncultured bacterium
ATGCGTTGCCACGACCTCGACTACAACATCCTCGGCGACGACATGCAGATCGTCGAGATCGGCCTCGACCCCGGCGAGACGGTGATCGCCGAGGCCGGCGCCCTGAACTACATGGACGAAGGCATCATGTTCGAGGCGCGCATGGGCGACGGCTCGAAGCCGTCGGGCGGCCTGTTCGACACGCTGCTGAACGTGGGCAAGCGCGTGCTGACGGGCGAGTCCATCTTCCTGACGCACTTCACCAACCGCGGCGCCGGCAAGCGCACGGCCGCCTTCGCGGCGCCGTACCCCGGCCGCATCATCCCGCTGAACATGCCCGAGCTGGGCGGCCGCTTCATCTGCCAGAAGGACGCGTTCCTGTGCGCCGCGCTGGGCACCAGCATCTCGATCACGCTGCAGCGCAAGCTCGGCACGGGCTTCTTCGGCGGCGAGGGCTTCATCCTGCAGAAGCTCGAGGGCGACGGCCTGGCCTTCGCCCACGCGGGCGGCACCGTCGTGCGCAAGGAACTGCGCGGCGAGACGCTGCTGGTCGACACGGGCTGCCTCGTCGGCTTCACCGAGGGCATCGACTACGACATCCAGCGCGCCGGCAACCTCAAGAGCATGATCTTCGGCGGCGAGGGCCTGTTCCTGGTCACCCTGCGCGGCCACGGCACGGTGTACCTGCAGTCGCTGCCGTTCTCGCGCCTGGCCGACCGCATCATCGCCAGCGCGCCGAGGCTGGGCGGACGCGGGCGTGAAGAGGGCTCTGTGCTCGGGGGTTTGGGGCGGATCCTCGACGGAGACTAGGGTTTTTTGAACGAAGAAGGCGGGCAGTCCTCGCGCCTTCGGCGCTGCGGATAGCCCGCCTTCTTCGTCAAAAAAACCCTCGCGGGCGGTGGAGCGGGAAGGGCTAGTGGTGGTCGCGGGACCAGGCCTTGCTGGCTTCCAGGTAGATGCAGTGGCAGCGTTCGCAGGCGTCACGCTTGCAGGTGATGCCAGAGGCTGGGCGACAGTGGGCGCGCGTCAGGTTGTTGCAGAGGGTGCCCTCGACCGTCCAGCACGGGACGTCGGTGCGCCCGAACATCGTGCAGGCGTCCTTTTCGCAGTGGAAGTATTCCCAGCAGGGTTCCATCGCGGGCTCCCTGAAACAGGCTCGTGTCGGCATCCCGGGACATCGGGACTCAGCCACCGAGATGGAATATCGGCCCCGCAGGTCGCCGTCTAAAGTATTCTTTATTTAATGGCCATATGGTTCTGTCAGGGCAGCACTTGCGCCGGCCCAAGTGCGATGAGGCCCCCGATCAATGTATTCCCAACCCCATGACGAAGTGCTATCATGGGCCCATGATCGAGAAAGTCGTTAACAGGCATGCACTTGACGATCCCGAGGCGCGTATCCGGGATCGCGACTACTGGCTGAGCCGTCCCCCATCGGAGCGGACGGACGCCGTGGCCTTCCTGCGCCACCAGTTGCATGGACCTACCGAAGGACTTCAGCGAGTTGCTCGAGTCGTTCAACGCGAACGGCGTTGAGTACCTGCTCGTTGGAGGCTACGCATTGGCCCACCACGGTGCGCCGCGGTATACCGGCGACCTGGATCTCTTCGTCCACGCCACACCTGAAAACGCCCGCCGCATCCTCGACGCCCTTGAGGCGTTCGGGTTCGGAAGCCTTGGCCTTGACGTCCAGGACTTCTGCGCGCCGGACCGCGTTGTGCAGTTAGGGCGGCCCCCCGTCCGTGTCGACATCCTGACCAGCATCAACGGCATCACTTGGGACGAAGCGCAGCATGACGTCGGCACCGCCAATGTGGATGGCCAAGCCGTGCCGGTGATCGGCCGCGCCGCCTTCATCGCCAACAAGCGCGCCACCGGGCGTGCCTCGGATCTGGCGGACATCGACGCGCTCGGTGAAGATTGACCCCACCGCCGACATCCACCCTCACCCGCGCCCTCGGCCCCCGCGAGGCGCTGTCGCTGGTCGTCGGCCGCATCATCGGCTCGGGCATCTTCCGCACGCCCGGTCCGATCATGGCGCTGGTGATGGCGCCGGGGCCGTTCTTCGCCGTGTGGCTGCTGGC
>CAINDZ010000447.1 GCA_903847545.1 uncultured bacterium
GAGGCCGACGCCCATTTCCGCTGGGTGACCGATGCCGCCGCCGGTTACGGGCAGGTCGTGCTCGAGCAGCCGGCCGGCGGGATCATCGGGAACGTGGCGCCGCAGCGCATGCGCATCGAGGTGGAGACGGGCCTGTTGACCGACACCTTCTTCCAGGAAGTGTCCCTGCACGAGCTGGGGCACGTCCTCGGCCTGGTCGAACACTACGACCCTTCGTGTGCCCCGTCCGGACACCTCATGGTCTTCGGCGCGTCGGGCAACCTCTCACTGCCCGAGCCGATCCACCCGGACGAGGTCCGGGCCGTGCGGCTGCTGTCGCGGTTGCGGCAGGGCCTCGATATGGCCGGCTACGAACGTTGAACGCCTGCCGTCCTAGCCGGGCGGCCACGCCAGAGGGCGGCCGCCCAGGACATGCAGGTGGAGGTGGCCCACGCTCTGGCCGCCGTCCTCTCCGCAGTTGATCACGAAGCGGTAGCCGCCGGGGGCCAGGCCCTCCGCGTGGGCCGCCGTGACCCCGGCCGCCAGCAGGCCGTCGGCGGCGCCGCTGTCGGGCCCCACCAGGTCGTTCAGGCCGTCGAGGTGGCGCCGTGGGATGACCAGCACGTGGCTGGGGGCCTTCGGGCTGATGTCCCGGAAGGCCAGGTAGTCCTCGTCCTGGTGGATGATCTCGGCCTTGATGCGACCGGCGGCGATCTCGCAGAACAGGCAGCTGCTCATCGGTGCCTCGCGGGATGAAGGGTGGGAGTGTCCGGTCCAGCCTACCATCGGGGTTCGGCGGGTGGCAAGGGACCGGCGCATTTTCTCTGTTTTTTTGCTGGCCTTTCGCCTCTGTTTCGTCTATCCTGGCCCGGAGTCGCCCCGTGGTGGGCGTCCAGGACAGCCCTGCGCCCGTGCGGTTTCAGGCCGCCACGGCAGGGCGAACCGGGAGGGAAGCGATGGGACTGACCCCGCGCCAGGCCGAGATCCTGGCCTTCGTGACGGCCTACGCCGAGGAGCGCGGTTTCGCGCCCACCCTGCAGGAGATCGGCGACCGCTTCGGCCTGTCCTCCGTGGCGACGGTGCACAAGCACGTGCGGCACCTGGTGGACAAGGGCTACCTCAAGCGCGAGCGCCGCAATGCCAGCCGTGACATCGAGGTCGTGGGTGACGCGGCCGGCCTGGCCACGATTCCCCTGCTCGGCACCGTGGCGGCGGGCCGGCCCATCGAGGCGATGGCCGAGCACGAGGAACTGCGCGTCCCCGAGGAATGGCTCGGCAAGGGCCGTACCTACGCCCTGCGGGTCCGGGGCGACTCGATGATCGACGAACAGATCCGCAGCGGCGACACCGTCGTGGTCGAGGCCCGCGAGACCGCCCGCAACGGCGAGACCGTCATCGCGCTGGTCGACGGCGAGTCCGTCACCGTCAAGCAGTACTACCGGGAGGGCTCGGTCATCCGCCTTCAGCCCGCCAACCCGGCGGTGCCCGTCATGCGCTTCCCCGAGGAGCGGGTCGCCATCCAGGGCGTCGTGATCGGGGTCCTGCGCCGCTACAACTGACCCCGCCGCAAGGCGTCCGGCACCCCTTCGCGGCAGGAGGGGCGGCGGCGTCCGGCCGGCGGCCGCGAAAGGTGGCTGCCGGCGTGTCGGCTGGTTGACGCCCCCGCCTCCGGCAGGTAGCATACCCGAAAGCCGTGCATGAACTTTCGGGATTCCGGGACCGGGGCGGGTCAGCCATGGGCAGCAAGGACAGGCCGGGGGAACTGGAAGAGATCTTCGAGATCCTGGTGACCGCTTACGCCCAGAAGGGCGGTTCGGTCCCCGGCGAGAACGACCTCTGCTGGCGTCCCGCCACCGACGCCTACGAAACCGACGACGCCTTCATCGTGCAGATGGACCTGGCCGGGATGGACCCGGGCCAGATCGAGGTGCTCGCCGACGAGAAGAGCCTGCTGGTGCGAGGGATCCGTCCCGACGCCTCCGGCCCGGGCAAGAAGCACTTCCACAAGATGGAAATCAGCGTGGGGCCGTTCGCGCGGCGCGTGCCCATCGGCATCCCCGTCGACCCGGCGGCGGCCACGGCGCGCTATCGCGGCGGGTTTCTCTTCGTGACCTTCCCCAAGGGTGGCGGGGGGCGTGGGGACCGGCGGCAGATCGAGATCGAACGCTAGCGTCCCGCACGGGGACCGACACGGACTGGTGCTGGCGGCAGCAACGGGAAGGAGCTCGACGACATGGCGGACAACCATCGGGAACTGGAGGACCAGGACCATCTCTCGGAGGTCACCCTGCCGAGGGAACTGCCGGTGCTGCCCATCAGCGAGGCCGTGATCTTCCCGGCGATGATGGTGCCGCTGGTCCTGACCGACACCAACCTGGTGCGCCTGGCGGACGACTGCCTGGCGGGCGACAAGATCCTCGGCACGTTCGCCCAAAGGGACACCGACGGCGACGACGAGGGCGACGAGGAGCCCGCGGACCGCGACCTGATCTACCAGGTGGGCACCGCGGTCAAGATCCAGAAGATGCTCCGCTTCCCGGACGGCAGCATGCGCATGCTCGGGCAGGGCATCGCGCGTTGCCGCATCCGCGAGTTCGTGCGCGAGGAGCCGTACATGGTCGCCCGCGTCGAGCTGATCGAGGAGGAGGTGCAGGACGATTCGCGCACCCTGGCCTACATGCGCGGCGTGGCCAACAACTTCCTGAAGATCATCGACGCCTCCGAGACGCTCAGCGACGAGTTGAAGGTCGTCGTGATGAACATCGACGACCCGGGCCGGCTGGCCGACCTGATCGCCTCGAACCTGGACATCGAGGTGGCCGAGAAGCAGGCCATGCTCGAGGAGCGCTCGCCGCGCAAGCGCCTGCAATTGCTGTCCAAGGTCGTGATGCGCGAACTGGACGTGCTCGAGCTCGGCCAGAAGCTGCAGTCGCGGGTCCGCAAGTCCATCGACAAGGACCAGCGCGAGTACTACCTGCGGCAGCAGCTCAAGGCCATCCAGCGCGAGCTGGGCGAGACCGACGACAGCTCGGTCGAGCTGGACGAGCTGCGCGAGCGCATCGACAAGGCCGAGCTGCCCGAGAAGGTGCTGGCCGCGGCCAACCGCGAGTTCGACCGCCTGGCGCGCATGTCGCCGGGCGCCAGCGAGTACACCGTCAGCAAGACGTACGTCGACTGGCTGCTGGACCTGCCGTGGGGCAACAGCTCCGAGGACAAGCTCGACCTGACCCGCGCCGAGGAGATCCTCGAGCGCGACCACTTCGGGCTGGACGACGTCAAGAAGCGCATCATCGAGTACCTGGCGGTGCGCAAGCTGAAGGCGAACCACCGCGGGCCCATCCTGTGCCTGGCCGGCCCCCCGGGCGTCGGCAAGACGTCGCTGGGACGCAGCATCGCCGAGGCTGTGGGGCGCAAGTTCTTCCGCTTCTCGCTGGGCGGCATGCGGGACGAGGCCGAGATCCGCGGCCATCGGCGCACCTACGTCGGCTCCATGCCGGGGCGCATCATCGCGGGCCTGAAGGAGTGCGGGACGAACAATCCCGTGTTCATGCTCGACGAGATCGACAAGCTGGGGCAGGACTTCCGCGGCGACCCGGCCAGCGCGCTGCTCGAGGTGCTCGACCCCGAGCAGAACTCGGACTTCACGGACCACTACCTGACGCTGCCGTTCGACCTGTCGAAGGTGATGTTCATCACGACGGCGAACATGCTGGACACGATCCCGCGGCCGCTGCTCGATCGCATGGAGATCATCCAGCTGGCGGGGTACACGAACCTCGAGAAGCTGCAGATCGCCAAGCGCTACCTGCTGCCGCGGCAGATCGAGGAGAACGGCCTGACGTCCGCCCAGATCAAGTTCACGGACGCGGGCCTGATGAAGGTGATCGAGGACCACACGCGCGAGGCGGGCGTGCGCAACCTCGAGCGCGAGATCGGCGCCGTGTGCCGCAAGGTCGCGACCGAGGTGGCGAAGGGGAAGCACAAGGGCAAGCACGCGCTCAGCTCGATCGGCGCCAAGAACCTCGAGGACTACCTCGGCCCGCCCAGCTACACGGGCGACCGCCTGCGCAGCCACCTGAAGGTCGGCGTGTGCACCGGCCTGGCCTGGACGCAGGTCGGCGGCAAGATCCTCTATATCGAAGGCCTGGCGCTGCCCGGCGGCCACGGGAACCTGAAGCTGACCGGCCAGGTCGGTTCGGTGATGCAGGAGTCCGCCTCGGCGGCGTACAGCTACCTGCGCAACCGGTTCGGGGGGCGCGGCGAGCACACGCGGTTCTTCAGCGAGCGCGACGTGCACATCCACCTGCCGGCGGGAGCCGTGCCTAAGGACGGCCCGAGCGCCGGCATCGCCATGGCCTCTGTGCTGCTGTCGCTGCTGCTGGGGAGGTCGATCGACCGGCGCACGGCGATGACCGGCGAGATCACGCTCACCGGCGCGGTGCTGCCGATCGGCGGGCTGCTGGAAAAGGTGCTCGCGGCGCATCGCGTGGGCATCCGGCGCGTGATCATCCCGGCCGACAACGAAGTCGACCTGGCCGAGATCCCGGCCGAGGTGCGCGAGGGCGTGGAGTTCGTACCGGTGTCGCACGTGGACGAGGTCTGGGAAGCGATCTTCCCCGGCTTCGACGCCTAGCGGCCGGCGGCGCGTGAAAGGATCCGGCGGTGTCCGACCACAAGCTGCTCGGCGCGATGCTGCGGCCGTTCTTCCGCAAGGGGAGCGGCGCGCGGTTCTCGCTGCCCGACTGCCTGGGTGAAGACTCGCGCATCCTGTGCATCGACGCGGGCAGCCTGAGCGACGTCCTGTTCCACATGCCGCTGCTGACGGCCATCCGGCGCCGCTACCCGGGCACGGCCATGGACTTCCTCATGCCCGAGAAGCACGCGCCCCTGGTGGTGCCAAGCGGGATGGCGCGGCAGTGCCTGCTCTACAAGCCGGCGCAACTGAACCCGTGGCGACCCTCGTTCGCCTCGCTCCTGAAGCAGGCGGGAGCCGGTGGCTACGACATGGCGCTGGTCATGTCGCACGAGCCGCAGCCCGCGCTGGAGATGGTCGCACTGGCGAGCGGCGCCGCCCTGCGCTGGGGACCCTCGCACGACGGCGCCTGGCCGAACCTCAACTTCGAGCTGCGTGCCGACCCCGACAGCTACCTCGGCGACCGGTTGCGCCACGTGGCGCCGTTCTTCGGCTTCGCGCCCGGTGACCTCGTCGGGAAGTGGCCGCTGCCCATGGACAAGGTGCGGCAGGCAGCGCAGCAGGTGCATTTCCACAAGCCGAACGCGCGCCAGATGCTGGTCGGCATCGATCCCGGCCGCACGCTGACCGGCGAGCCCGCGCCGATCGAGTCGTACCAGGCCGTCGCGCGCACGCTCGGTGCGCGGCTCGAGTGCCGCCTGCTGGCGCTGGGCGACCCGGCAGAGCGTGAACGGCTGGCCCGGTTCGAGGTCCTGCTGGCCAATGCCGCCGGGGGGCTGGGCCGCGACACGCTGCTCGAGGTCGTCCTGCTGCTCTCGCAGTGCGACCTGTTCGTCGGCGGCAACACCGACCTGTTCCACTTCGCCGTCGCGATGGGCGTGCCGTCCGTCGGCTTCTTCACGGCCGACGACGCGCCCTGCTGGCGACCTGTGCGGCGACCCCATGCGCGCGTGCTCGACCTGGACGAGGGCGGCCGGATCGACGCCGAGCGCTTGCTGGCCGCCGTCGAGGCGATTGCCGGCGACAGGCGGCGCGCGGCCTCGACGGTCGTGAGCGCGCCGACGGCGTCGCCCTCGCAGCCCGAGCCGCCGGCCGGAGGCAAGGCAAGCACGCCCGGCACGCCGGCCAGCGACGCGGCTGCGCAGTGACACGCCGTTCCCGCCCCGCCGCGCGGTCGCGGCGCATCCTCGTGGTGGCTCCCAACTGGCTGGGCGACGTGGTCATGGCCACGCCGCTGCTCGACTGGCTCGACGCCGTGCGCCGGGCCGACGGAGGCCCCGCGCTGGAGATCGCGCTGTCGGTCCGCGCCGCGTGGGCGCCGCTGCTGGCGGGCGACCGGCGCCTCGATGCGCTGCTGGTGACCGAGCGCCCGGGCCGGCACGACGGGCCGCGTCGTTGTGCAGCAGGTGCTGGAACCACTGGTCGCGCTGGAAGATGATCTGCCCCGCGAAGAACGTCACGTCGTGGA